>CAMCTV010000050.1 GCA_945878635.1 Chryseobacterium gleum
AAGATCATATTTGTCATTGCTGATTATTTCTAGCGCTTGAATGCCATCATGGGCTTCATATACCACAACACCCAGTCGATTCAAAAAGGCATTGGCCACAGCTCTGTTCAACGCGTTGTCTTCAACAACCAATATGCGCATTCCAGAGATATCGTACTCCCTTGACGTTATGTTTTCCTCCGACGATGGAATTTGTTCATGAGATTTTCTGAACGGTATGGAAATAGTCACTTGCGTTCCGAAGTGCTTTTTACTTTGTATGGCTATTTTTCCACCCATCATTTCAATCAATGATTTGGTGATGCTTAGTCCCAATCCAGAACCACCAAACTTGCGGGAAATGCTTTCATCGGCTTGAGAGAATTTTTCGAAAACCCGCTCTAAATAGGCCGGGTCCATGCCCACTCCCGTGTCATTTACTTGAATCTCAGTATATACAATATTGTTGTCTTCTTTAACAATTGAAGAGATTACTTCAATTTTCCCAACTTGGGTGAATTTAGAAGCATTACTCAATAAGTTTAAGATGCATTGTTGGATACGTATGCCATCTCCCATCAAAGTGGGGACATCATGGTTTGGCCTGATGTATTCAAAATCCAACTTTTTATCTTTGATATTATCTGCAACCAAAATGGTTGCATTCTCGATGACTTCATTGATGGAGAAAGGTCTGTTTTCCAGACTTAATCTGCCGGCTTCTAATTTTGAATAATCCAAAACGTCATTGATAATACTCAAAAGTGTAACACTGGCAACCTGTGCAACATTGATGTATTCTTTTTGCTGAGGTGAATTGGCTATCAGTTTCAACTCTCGCGTCATGCCAACGATGGCATTCAAAGGAGTTCTGATTTCATGTGACATATTGGCCAAAAATTGCGTTTTGAATTCTGCAATGGCTTCAGCTCTATTCTTGTCCAACAGGAGTTGGGCTTCCAACTCCTTCTGATTGGTGATATCCCAATGGATGCCAATGGACCCAATCTCATTTCCTTCACGATCAAAATTTGGGGCCCCGCTAATCAACCACCAACGTTTATCTCCTTTTTTATTTCGGATGCACAACTCATAGGCATCAGAATGACCTGATTTGCGTTTGTTGTTGATGGCCGTCATCATCTCTCTGTTCTCGTCATTGAGCAAGAGACTTCCAGCATCCCTCCCTAGCAATTCAATCAATGAATAGCCGCTCATTTTGGAGAAACTTGGGTTGGCTTTCATAATGCCGCCTTCATGATCTACCTCAAGCAGTCCGAGTTGGAAATTCTCAATGATGCGGTTGTATTTTTTTTCCATCAAGAACAAACGCTCAACCAACTCCTCGCTTTGTAAAATGTTTTGAATAGAAACCCAATGATAATGCTGTCCAAAGTGATTCAAAGGAAGTGAAGTGAGTGTTACATCACTATACCTGAAACGAACGGGTGATTTGATTCTGACAGCCCCTTTTTTATGGTCCTCGATGATTTGTGATAAAACCAAATCATGATCTTCAAATGTTTGAAACAGTTCCGATAGCGATTTTCCAAGCCAATTTTGAGTTTCTTCTTTGCTGGATTGAGAATGTCCATCGTTGTTGTAAATAACAATTTCTCCAGATGCATTTATTGCAAAACTTATCTCTGCATTCTCTAAATTGTTGTTTCTAATAATGTCTTCTTTAAAAAGAACTTTTATATCATTCTCTTTTTGTTGAACGAAATAAAGAAACGGTTCTCCATCCAATCGGCAATGCCCGCTGAAGGTGTTACTAGTTCCAGAATGGTATTCTTGTTGTCTTTTTAACCAATCTATAAATGAAATGCCATCAATGTTGATCGATTTCCAATGCACAGCGTCGCTTCCAGAATTGGAAGAGTCGAAGTGTAAAAACTTTGGATATTTATCATTGATGTAAATCACTGAATGCATCGGTCTTTGGTCAATTGTCTAAGATACGACGATTCATTGCTTTTGTTTCCAATTATTCCATGAACTTGGTCAACTCCTCCGACAATGGTTTTACTGCGCTTCCAAAATGCTGCATCCACTTTCCTTCAGGAGAGATTAAGATTTTGTTGAAATTCCAACTGATGCTGGCGTCTGATACGCCATTGATTTGCTTCATGGTCAACCACTGGTAAACAGGGTGCTGGTCTTTCCCTTTGACATCAATTTTTTCAGTAATTTGAAATGTCACTCCATAATTTTTTGAGCAAAAGGTTTGAATTTCCTCAGCGCTACCGGGTTCTTGCCCCATGAATTGATTGCAAGGAAAGCCTACGATAATTAGTTTATCTTTATACTGCTCACTTAATTTTTGAAGATCTTCATATTGCGGAGTATACCCACATTTGCTGGCCACATTGACACAAAGAACATATTTGCCTTTAAAGTCGTTGAAATTGATTTTTTCACCATCAATGCTGTTGATGGAAAGGTCGTAGAAACTCATTTCTTGGCTAGCGATCATTTGTTTGGGTTTTTGCCATCTGCTGCGAAAAGCCACCATGGCCGATGCAATCAAGATGATGATTAATACAATTATAATTCTCATGATAATACTAACCGAAATGTTGCTAAAATGTTCAAATCAAGATTCTCTTTTTTAAGAACGCAGCAGGATTGCCTCCCCAGATTTCATTGTTTGGAATCTTGCCCTTGATAACAGAACCAGCTGTAACAACGCATTGCTCTTGAAGTTGAGAGCCAGGAAGTAGTATGGATTTTGCACCTATCCAAACACCATCTTCAAGTTCTATTGGGTGCAAAGTCAAATCAAAATGGACCTTGTCATAGCGATGATTGCCCACAATGATGGTTACCCCTTGGGACAGGCAGCAGTGACTTCCAATTTTAACGGGAGCAATATTGTCTATCCATACATTTTCGCCTATCCAACTGTGGTTACCAATGGAAAGCATCCACGGATGTTTGATATTTACTCCAGGTTTAATGGTGCAACCTGTTCCGATTTTTGCTCCGTAAATTTTGAGCAATAAAATTTTTAGATTGCTAAAGGGTAGGGAAGATTGAATGAAAAGTGCATTGAGGATATGCCAAGAGGCCCGTTTCCATAAAGGCCCGGGTTGATAATGGGGATTTTTGTATTTGGATAAATCAACTTTCATTAAGAAAGAAATCCTTGATCGATCATTTCATGTCTCAGCTTTTCACTGGTTTCATCACTTACTGGAACCAGCGGCAATCTCAAGTATTCACCGCAGATATCCAATTGAGAAAGAACTTCTTTGACACCTGCAGGATTGCCTTCCACAAACAGTAATTTTATGATGTCCAATAATCGGTAGTGAATCAATCGAGCATTTTCAAAGTCTCCCGTTAATGCCAAGTTGACCATTTCCGAAAACTCTTTGGGAAATGCATTACCCACAACGGAGATAACCCCATCACATCCAGCTGAAATCAATGGCAACGTCAATGCATCATCCCCACTAATAACCAAAAATTCTTTTGGCGTTTGCTGAATGACAGACATCACTTGCTCCACATTGCCAGAGGCTTCTTTAATACCTATGATGTTACGGCAATCAAATGCGATTTTAGAAACGGTATCCGGAAGTAGGTTTACGCCTGTTCTACCTGGCACATTATAAAGAATAATGGGAAGTTTACTGCTTTCTGACAATGTTTTGTAATGCTCGAACAATCCGTTTTGCGTAGGCTTGTTGTAATAGGGAGTAACGCTCAAGAACGCTGTTAGCCCATGCGGCTCAATTCGAGCCATCTGCGATGCAATGTCATCAGTGTTACTCCCTCCTAAACCCAAAACAATGGGTTTACGACCGTTGTTGGTAGACATGACGGTATCCAGTACCAGTTTCTTGTCTTCTTTGCTGAGTGTTACAGATTCGCCTGTTGTACCCATCACCACCAAGTAATCGGCATTGCCTGTAACCAAGTGATCCGTAAGTTTTTTTAAGCCATTGATATCAACTTCACCTGATTTCTTAAATGGCGTTACCATGGCAACTCCCAATCCTTTTAATTCATTCATTTTAATGCGCTATTTCTTAAGTAATTTTTCAGTTGTAAGATGAGCTCTTCCAAACTAGGCGACGTTTTCATGATTAACATAAAGTCCGCATAGCTTTCAGCTTTGGTGGATTGAAGACTCACTTTCATCTTTGCCTTGCTTTCTTTGAAAATGTACAATGATGGTACGTTGTTTCCGCCGGTTAAATCAATGAGGATGTCAAAATCTTCATTTCTAAAAGCAGTAACCCTATTGATAGGCCTCAGATGCCAATTCAAGTCATCTTGTGTAAAGTAGCCAAATTCTAACTTTTGAGATTGCCAAATGGGCAACATTTTTTCTTTGGTGTTGACAAAGCCCAATGCCTTAATGGATTTGATGTTGGGCTTGTCTTTCAGTTCTTTGCAAAAGGCCCGAATTTTATTGAAATACCGTTCATCATCATCCAAATAAAGCACACCGATGGATGAAGCATTGTCAAAATGAAAAGCTTGTTTCATGCGTGAAGGCTCAGGTTGCTTGCGCAACATTTGCAATCCTGCTTTGTGCCTGACTTGATCAACAATTTTCATTGAAGACAAAAATAACCAAGAAAACTACAATTCGTTTTTTTACTTTTACAATTCTCGAAAACAATCCATATGGAGAATAAGAACAAAGGTTTATCCCTTTTTGCCCTAATCATGATTGCCATTGGCAGTACCATCGGTTCAGGCGTATTTAAAACACCTACGAGCATCGCTTCTGCGGTGCCAGATATCGCTTCGATGAACTTGTTGTGGATTGCAGGAGGTGTGGTCAGTATGATTGGCGCTTTGGTGTTTGCAGAATTGGGTTCTCGTTTTGCGCATGCCGGTGGCGTGTATACCTATCTTCAATCCACCATGGGGAAACTTCCGGCTTTTCTTTACGGTTGGTGTCTTTTAACTGTCGTCAGTTCTGGTACCATAGCTGCACTTATTGTTGTTTTTGCGGATTACGGTCAAAAGTTTTTGGGTTATTCAGATGATATGATTCCCCTGGTAGCGGCGGTGAGCATCGTCATCTTAACCTTGTTCAATACCTTTTCACTGAAGAGTTCTGAGTGGTTTGCCAACATCGCCACCATTTTGAAGATGATTGGAATCTTTGGATTGATTATTTTATTGTTGTTCTTTGGGACAAGTCCTATTGATAGTGGTCCTGTTGTAACCACGGAGTCGGGAGATTGGGACTGGGCCAAGGCTTTTGTCGGGGTATTGTGGTCCTATACAGGATGGCATTATGCAAGCTTTGTAAGTGGTGACGCGCAGAATCCTAAGCGAGACGTTCCTTGGGCCATGATTATTGGGACTTTGGTTGTTACATTGATTTATGTTTTATGCAACTTGGGATACACCCATGTGTTGACACTGTCAGAGATTACCAATACCAAAACCTTGGCCGCCGATGCCGCAGAGAAAGTTGTCGCGGGCAGTGGTATCGCAGTCTCCCTATTGATTGCTCTTTCCGTCTTTGGCTGCGCCGGGTTGTATATCTTGGCAACACCGAGGATTATTCAACAGATGGCCAAGGAGGGTGTTTTTATGGGTGTTTTTGCTAAAGCACATCCCAAATTTGGGGTCCCGCTTAATGCCATTTTATTGCAGTCTATTTGGGCCATTGTGTTGGTCTTCTATTGGGGCAAGTTTGAGTCATTGTACACCTATGTGACGATTACGGAATGGTTCTTTTTATTGTTAACCTGTATCGGATTTGTTTTGATGGTCTATCGTCAAAAGATGCTGGGTTCCATGCGCTTATTGATGTTTAGTATTCTCGCGCTCTTGTTTTCGGCAGTGGTCATTTGGTTCATCAGTAAAAATGCTTTATCAGATGATCCGGCAGCATATTTTGGTTTATTGGTTATTCCTGTTGGGGTTGTTTTTTATTACATATTTAAAAATAGAAATTAGTCGTTATGAAATTGAAGTATTGTGTTTTTAGTTTGATTGTACTTTTCTCATTGAATGGTTTTTCGCAGGCAAAAGAAGAGAAGAAAAGAGGTAAGGATAAAAAGAAACCAGCCGAACAAGCTTCGCCTAAAAAGGAAGAAGATAAGTATGCGGATATCACAAAGAAATGCCGAAAGATAGACGGCTTATTCACGTTGTATAGAGATACAACAACGGGGAAGGTGTATCTTGAAATCAATCAAAGTCAGGTCAATCAAGAGTTTATTTATTTCAGTCATATCGTAGATGCGCCTGCAGAGGCCGGTTACTTTAGAGGTTCTTATGGTGATAGCAAGGTCGTGAAGGTCGAGAAGTGGTTTGATAAATTGGCTATCGTTCAGCAAAACACCAATTTTTATTACGATCCGCAAAGTCCCTTGAGCAAGGCCAATAAAGCCAATATCAACGATCCTGTGCTGTGCGCTGAAAAAATTGAAGCCACCAGCAAAGACAAATCCAAGTACTTGATTGATGGTGATGCTTTGTTTTTGTCAGAAAAAATGCAATTGGTTAAATTCCCTTCTGATCCGGGTTCGCCGTCGGTATTGGGAAATCTTTCTTCATCCAAGACACACATCACGCAGATCAATTCTTACCCAGAGAATACAGAGATAAAAGTGGATTATGTTTATGAGAACAGTAGTCCAAAAATCAATTCTGAATCTTTGGCTGATTCGCGCAATGTTTCTATCAAGTATCAGCACAGTTTGCTCAGTCTTCCTGCATCCGGATTTCAATCAAGAGCCGATGATCCTCGTGTAGGGTACTTCTCAACTCAAGTGGACGATATGACATCGTATGAAACCATCAATTACCGGGATGTGATTCACAAATGGAGACTAGAAAAGAAAGATCCAACTTTAGCTATTTCAGAACCTGTCAAACCAATCACCTATTGGATAGAAAATACAACTCCGATGGAGTGGAGGCCCATTATTAAGGAGGCCTGTGAGCGTTGGAATGCCGCGTTTGAAAAAGCAGGTTTTAAAAACGCAGTTGTTTGTTTGGAACAACCGGAGGACGCAACTTGGGATGCTGGTGACATTAGATACAACGTATTGCGATGGACTTCAACACCAGCACCACCTTTTGGTGGTTATGGACCTTCTTTTGTTGATCCAAGAACAGGGGAAATTCTAGGTGCGGATATTATGTTGGAATTGGTAGCCATCATCAACCGTGTTAATGCAGAGAAATTTTTTAAGGGTGACGGCTTTTCTGAAAATCCTTTTGGCCCCAACAACCGCAATCCGTTTTTGTGCGCTGCCAATGGCATGAGCAATCATCAAATGGCTTTGGGAAGTACCATTGCAGATGCCTTTGGTATGGGTGATGCCATGAAAAAAGAGGTGGCAAGGCAGTTGATGTACCGTTTGATTTTGCATGAAGTGGGTCACACCTTGGGCTTAACCCACAACATGAGAGCAAGTACCCTGCAATCTTTCAAGGACATCAAGAATTTAGAGAAAATCAAGAAAGAAGGATTGGCCAATAGCATTATGGAATACCCAGCTTTCAATTATCAATTGAATGAAAAAGAACAAGCCGCTTACTGTGATGAGAACATTGGGCCTTATGATTTTTGGGTCATTGAATATGGATACTCTCCAACATTGTCTGATGAAGATTCAGAAAAAGCCAGATTAAAAAAGATTACTGATAGAAGCACAGAACATCAATTGGCCTATGGAAATGATGCCGATGACATGCGCAGTCCAGGAAGAGGTATTGATCCAGATGTGAATATTTTTGATTTGAGCAGCGATCCTGTTGCCTACGCTAGTGACAGATGTGAAATGGTGAATGCGCTGATGCCTAAGTTAAAAGATAAATTGATTCAGGATAATGAGAGCTATCAAGAGTTGGTGCAAGCTTTTGGAACGGTGGCAGGCGAGTATGCAACGCAAGTATCTATCATGACACGTCAGATGGCGGGTGTTCAATATAACAGAGCATTCAAAGGGCAGCCAGGAGCGGTTCAACCTTTGACACCTGTATCGCTGGAAAAACAAAAAGAGGCCATGAACGCTTTGTCTAAATACGCTTTTGCCCCAAATGCTTTTGATCAATGGAGTTCTGTTTACGCACATCTATTAAAACAGCGACGAGGTTTCGCACATTTCTCTGACAATGATGATCCCAATATTCATAGTCGCGTGCTTTACATTCAGAAAGGAACTTTGTCTCATTTATTGCATCCTGTTGTTCTAGAACGTTTTTCAGATGTTGCTTTATATGGCAACAAATACTCCATTGATGCATATTTGAATGATCTTACGGCGTCAATATTCACAGCTGATTTAACAGGGAATGTGAACACGTTTCGTCAAAACTTGCAAGTGGATTATACGGAGCGTTTGATCAAGGCGTTGGAACCCAAATCCACTTATGATAATGTGGCGCAAGGAATGATCAATCAAACATTGAACAACATTGACAACATGATGAAAAGCGCCGCAGGTGATGCTTTGACCAAAGCGCACAGAGCGCATGTTCGTCAAATAATAGCAGATTTTAGAGCGAATTAATCGACCAGGTTTTCAGCTATTTTGAGGGTGTGTCTGTTGACGCACCCTTATTATTTTCTGGCATTTCGCTGCTGAAATAGGTAATAAACAGGAATTCCCATCATGACAATGATTAGCCCCGGCCAGGTATAATCTGGCTGATAAATCAATAATCCGATACAAAACAAGGAAGCCAAAATGATATAAATGATGGGAAGAAATGGATACAAGGGTGTTCTGTAAGATCTTGCTATCTCTGGTCTTTTAACTCTCAAGATGATCACCCCTGCAATGGTTAAGATGTAAAACAACATGACGGTGAAAACCACATAATTCAACAAGTCTCCATATTTACCGCTCAAACACAAAACAGAAGCCCAGATGCATTGCGCCCACAAGGCCCAAGCTGGCACTCCGTTGGTATTTACTTTGGCTGCCTGTTTGAAAAAAAGGCCATCATTCGCCATGGTCTGGTAAACGCGAGCACCGCTGAAAATTAACCCATTGTTGCAGCCAAATGTGGAGACCATAATCAAGGCCGCAATAATGTAAGTTCCAGTATGACCAAAAATTTCGTTGGCGGCAGCAACGCCTACGCGTTCTTGGGGCGCCAGCGCGATGTCAGATAAGGGCAGGGTTCCCAGGTACATGACATTCATCAAAACATAAATAAGAGTCACGATGAGTGTGCTAAGTAATAAAGCACGTCCTATATTTTTTTCAGGTGAAATCATATCGCCAGCAATGAAAGTAATGCTGTTCCATGCATCACTGCTAAAAATGGAACCCACCAATGCGCTGGCCATGGCGCCAATCAATCCACTAAAAGCCAATCCCTTTATTACTCCAGCATTGCTGAAACTCTGCCATTGCCATCCGATTTCCCAATTCTTGTTCCAAGTGTCTGCTGAAAATCCAAAAATGAATCCCAAGATCAAAAGACCAAACAAGGCAACCAATTTGGTACTTGTAAAAAGGCTTTGAATCCATTTGCCCGTTTCTACACCACGCGTGTTGAAAGCAGTAAGTAAGACAAGCGTCCCAATACCCATGAGTTGTGCGGGATAAATGGAAAAAGATCCCAATTGCCACAGGATATTTTCAGGTTGCATCTCAAAGATGGGCAAGAAATATCCGCTGAACTTACTGAAGGCCACGGCCACAGCTGCAATCGTTCCAGTTTGTATCACAGTAAAAAAACTCCAACCATAAAGAAAACCCATCATCGGATGATAGGCTTCTTTCAAATACACGTATTGACCCCCAGCTTTCGGAAACATACCCGACAATTCACCATAACTCAATGCTGCAGCGATGGTGATGAATCCCGTAAAGAGCCACATGAGCAACAACCATTGGCCACTGTACAATTGTTGTGTCATGCTTGCACTAACAATGAAAATTCCCGATCCAATCATCGATCCAGTGCCCATCATCACAGCATCTTTCAAGCCCAATTTATTCTTACTATTCATTTGACAATAATAGGGTGTTTGTACTTGTGTAAAAACTGTGGATAGAAGAATTTTTGTTTTTACCAATTCAATTGCATCTTTGCCTGATGTCAGAAGCATTTGTCGTTTCCGCAAGAAAATATAGACCCGATACCTGGGAAACTGTAGTTGGACAGAAGTCCATCACACGGACACTTCAAAATGCCATAGCTACCCAACAAATTGCTCAAGCTTATCTTTTCTGTGGTCCTAGAGGTGTTGGTAAAACAACTTGCGCCAGAATTTTTGCCAAGGCTGTTAATGACGGTTTTATCGAAGAGGGGACAGATTTGAGCTTT
The DNA here is from genome assembly GCA_945878635.1 of Chryseobacterium gleum. Taxonomy (GTDB): domain Bacteria; phylum Bacteroidota; class Bacteroidia; order Flavobacteriales_D; family Sanyastnellaceae; genus CAMCTV01. Next base: position 10,252 of record CAMCTV010000050.1, read on the forward strand.
AATGTTTTTGAGTTGGATGCCGCATCCAACAATGGCGTTGAGGATATTCGCGGTATAGTGGACACCGTTCGTATTCCCCCGCAAGTAGGCAAGTACAAGATATATATCATTGATGAGGTTCATATGTTGAGCTCGGGTGCATTCAATGCATTTCTCAAGACATTAGAAGAACCTCCTGCGCATGCCATATTTATTTTGGCCACCACAGAGAAACACAAGATTATTCCTACTATTTTGAGTCGTTGTCAAATTTTTGATTTCAATCGAATTCGTGTTGCGGATATGACAGAACATCTTGCTGACATAGCCGGCAAGGAAGGTGTGACCTTTGAGCCTGAAGCCCTACACGTGATTGCTGAAAAGGCAGACGGAGCAATGCGTGATGCACTGTCTATTTTTGATCAGGTTGTGGCCTTTTGTGGTAGAAATCTAACTTATGATTTGGTCATTGAGAATCTCAACGTGTTGGATTATGACTATTATTTTCAGTTAACGGATTTGGCTTTTAAAGAAGATATATCATCGACTTTATTGTTGTTTAATACCATCTTAAACAAAGGTTTTGATGCGCATCATTTTGTATCAGGTTGGGGAGGTCATCTCAGAAGATTGCTGGTATCTAAGGATCCAGCCACTATCGCTCTCCTAGAAGTTTCAGAGAATGTAGGACAAAAATATGTAGAGCAAGCTGCGTTGATGGATCTGAGGTTTTTAATTGATGCCATGGATCTGGTCAATGATTGTGATATACATTATCGAGCCAGCAAACACCAAAGGCTTTTGGTCGAGTTAACCGTCATGAAAATTTGTAGCATTCAATCCAACAGGAAGGAAGGCGAAAAAAAAAAATAGGATAATCCCATTCCGCGGTGCACCGGCGGTAACAAGTAAAGCAGTTGCTTTTTCAACATCTCAATCAATAGTTCAAGCCCCAAAAAATGTCTTGGATGGTACACCAACATCTTTATCGGCTCAAAAAGTGGATATAGCTCCTGAATTGCCTAGGGTAAAGCCTGCTTTGGGTTTGAGAGAGACCATAGCCAAATCAAAAGATGTTATCTCCATTCAATCCGTCATGGTTCAAAAAGCCAAAGAGCAGCAAGAAAAGGCGTTGGAAGTGGTTGAAGAGTTGGGCGGAGATTACCAAGAGGAACAGGTTTCTATGGCATGGAAATCTTTTCTGAATAGCGGTGTATTGCCTATCGGACAAATAAAAACGGCCATGTCCATGGCTGAATTTAAGTACAATGGCGGCGTCATGACATTGGAGTTTCCAAGTGAAACACAAGTCATTTATTTCAATGACATCCGAAGTGAGTTGGCCAATTATTTCAAGGAAAAGGAAAATATCGTTGGTTTGCAATTTGAAACAAGTATTACCAAAATTCAGGATTTGAAAGTTACGATGCTCACCAACGCAGAGAAATTTGAGGCTTGGAGAAAAGAGAATCCTGCTTTGGAGAATTTGTATCAACGATTCCAATTGCGTTTAGAATAATTACCATCTAGTTTTACTCTTCTGATGTAACTTCGCCCCCGCATGAAAAGCGTATTGGTTCCCATTATTTTTACTGTCGTCCTGTTTAGCATTGATTGGTTTGCATTCAAAGGATTCAAGGAGTTGTTCAAGTACAGAATTGAAAGGTTTTGGCGGGTTTTTACATTGTTGTATTGGTTGCCATTAACTCTGTTGATTGTTTTATCCATAATGATGATCATAGGTGTGCAGGCGGATAGCGGGCGACCTCCACAATGGGTTGTGACCGGAATGAGTTGGATTTTTGTGATTGGCATGTCCAAAATTGCCTTCGCTATTTTTCATCTTGGAAATGATGTCGTAAACCTTCTTAAGAAGATTTATTTCCGTTGGTTTAAAGATCAATACGGAAATAGTGGAGTTACAAGAAGTCAATTCTTGAATCAAGTTGGTTTGGGTGCCTCAACTTTGTTGTTTACATCATTCGTCTATGGAATGGTAAAAGGAAAGTTTAACTTTCAAGTCCGTTATGAAAACCTAAAATTGAAAGGTCTTCCATTTGGAAAGAGAAAATTGAGAATCGTTCAGATATCCGATAGCCATTTGGGAACTTTTGGGGAGGAAGGAGTAGATGAGGTATCTGAAGCGATCAGATTGATCAATGAGTTGGAACCTGATTTCGTTTTCTTTACTGGAGATTTGGTGAACAATATTGCAGAAGAAGCACTCCCCTTTGTTGGTCTATTTGCAAGTATTGAAGCCAAGTATGGCAAATATTCCATCCTGGGCAATCATGATTATGCCGAGTATATGTATAGGGGTGATTCACCTGCCATGAAGGAGAAAAAGCGCTTGAATATGATACAATTGGAGGAAGTACATCAAAAGATGGGCTTTCAATTGCTTCGCAATGAACATGTGATTATAGGTGAAGAGGGAGATTCAAAATTGGCAATTATTGGTGTTGAGAATTGGGGTAGGAATTTCTTTCAGTTTGGTGATTTGAGAAAGGCAATGTCAGGTTTGCCAGAAGGAATGAACAAAATTTTATTGTCCCACGATCCTACCCATTTTGAAGAGCAAGTAATGGGTAAGGAAAATATTTTTCTCACTTTATCCGGCCATACGCACGGCGCCCAGTTTGGAGTGGAAATCCCTGATTGGGGTGTGAAATGGAGTCCATCTGCATGGTTTGGATACAAACGTTGGGGAGGATTGTATTCAGAAGGAAAACAAAACCTGTATGTCAATAGAGGATTGGGATGTTTGGGATTTCCAGGCAGAGTGGGTATCATGCCAGAGATCACATGTATTGATTTGGTGGATTAGGTTACTCGTATTTAAGGGTTTGAAAATCAGTGTTTGGCATTCTGAAAGTTGAAAACTTACAATCAATTAAATTTTGTAAAACGAATTTTGTTTGAAAACAATGGCTTATCTTCGTAGCCCTATTTAAAAACTAAGAAAATGGCATTAGAAATTACAGACCTCAATTTTGCTGAGATCACAAATACTGACAAACCTGTATTGATCGACTTTTGGGCTGAGTGGTGTGGACCATGTCGCATGGTTACTCCGGTTGTAGAAGAAATCGCTAAGGAGTATGAAGGACGCGCTATCGTTGGGAAAGTAAATGTCGATTTGAATCCAGAGACTTCGATGAAGTTTGGTATCAGAAATATCCCAACCATCGTATTCTTGAAGAATGGAGAAGTGGTTGACAAGAGTGTTGGAGCAGTGCCCAAGAACGTATTAACTGAAAAGTTAGATCACGTTTTATAATAGTGATTGATTGTTGAATCAAAAGAGCTCCTGATGGAGCTCTTTTTTTTGTAGACTTTCTCAAGTTCTATTCTTCTAGGAAGTTCAAGTCTTTTCCGAAAGATTCTTTCAGATATCGGGCACTGATCAGCGCTAATCCGATGGTGATGACACCAAGAACAACTGCAGCATTGATACTCCCCATCCATTTTTCCATGGCTTTGAAGCTGAGCACCATGGGTACAACAGCTCCTCGTACAAAGTTGGGTGTTGTGCTTGCTACAGTGGCTCTGATATTGGTTCCAAAAAGTTCCGCTGCCATGGAAACAAAAAGTGCCCAATAGCCAGTTGCTGTTCCCAAAGCAAAGCACAGAAAATAAAAAAATGTTATGCCAATCGGATGCGCAAACAGATAGGTCATGGTGACCATCACCGTTAACCACAAATAAAGCATAATGGTTTTTTTTCGGCTTTTGAAAAATTGACTTAAAAGACTACTCATCAGATCTCCAAATGATAATCCCAGATAAGTGCAGACAATGCCCATGCTAGCATCAATTTGTAAGTCGGAAAAAAGCGCAAAGGTTTTACTGAACTTGATTAATATGCCAACGCAATACCATACGGGAAGACCCATGGCAATGCAGGCCAAATAGCGCAGCGCTCGCTCTTTTGTTTTAAAAAGCAATAAAAAATTACCACGTTGCACCGTAGATTTTTCTCCTTGCTGAAATAGCCCACTTTCAAATGTTCCCACTCTGAGGGTAAGAAGCAAAAGCCCTAGTCCGCCGCCGATAATGTAAGAAGTTTGCCATGGGGCCAAACCGAAAAAGGGCAATGATACTTTGGAGACAAAAACGGCACCTATTGCCCCCAAAGCTCCCATGGTAACAATAACCATTGTCCCATATCCCCTTTTTTCCTTGTCCATGAGTTCACTGACTAGAGTGATGGCGGCGCCTAGTTCTCCGGCTAAACCCAATCCCGCAATAAATCGTATCAGACTATACATTTCGACACTGGTAACAAAAGCATTGGCAATATTGGCAGTGCTGTATAATAGAATGGAGCCAAATAGAATTTGTTTCCTGCCCTTGACATCTCCCAGCCAACCCCAAAGTAAGCCGCCAACCAACATCCCTCCCATCTGCCACAGGAATAGAAGGTAATCCCATTGATCAATTTCTTTGGGATCTGTGACACCAATGCCCAATAGGCTGGCTTTGGAAATGATATTGAAAAGTTGGAGGTCGTAGATATCTACAAAATACCCCAA
>CAMCTV010000051.1 GCA_945878635.1 Chryseobacterium gleum
AATGTGAATGGGAATAACCAAAGGATTTATTTCTGCACCTTTTAAAAGATTCTTGCAAATTTTTTGATCAAGATCGGTTGGAATCAAAGCTTCTGAGTCAAAGGTGAATTCCAATTTGGGCAATTGGGAATCAAATGGAACATTGATGACATCAACCATTATGACGCCTTGATTGTTGGTTACAACTTTTTTAGGACGGGTGTATTTGTCTGTTGGGAAATGATAGGTAAATGGAGCGCCAACAGCGGGACTTCCTGCCGATGCAAAAACTTTTAAGGGCAAGGTTTGGTGATAATGGTTTTGCGCCGTAAGCATGATGGCCGACTCATCACAAGAAGATTCAATTTCTTGAATTACTTTTTGTATATCGGAATAAATCTGCTGATCCAACAACAAATTTTCTCCGCTTGGAGTAGTGAAATTGTTTTGCTCATTCCAATAAGGTTTGAGCGTGAACAAAGCGTGTAACAATAAGTCAATTGACGTATTGATTTGATTTCTCTTTTGGGGCTCTATGCTCCTCTCATATAGAGCGTAAGCAGCTTGCAAGACTTCATTCTTTTTTCGGGCCTGCTGCTCTTGATAGGCCATTTTACTGATGCGCAGGTATACCCAGTATTCATTTTCATTCTCATATACACCTGCTGTTTCGTAGTCGTCAAATACAATATCGGTTGTGGTATTAATGGAGGAAGAGAAGTCTTCACTGAAAACCTTATTGGTTTCCATCGTGTTTAAGAATGATTGCCCCGTGATTCTTACACTGACAGTGGATGCCATGTTGTTGAGGGCGTTCTTGGTGGCTACAGCGGCGTAATCTATGGGATTGTTTTTTTTGTTTGAAACGGCAATACCGATATAGTGCGAAGAACTTACGGGGTGTTGCATGACCCAATCCGGTGGGGGAGTTTTCTTAGCAGGTATAACGGTTGTCTCTTTGGTTAATCCGCATGAGATACCCAAAAGTAATGTCATCATTGATATCCAAACCGCTAACTTCCTCACCATCATTTTCTTTTATCGAACCAATTCTAACATTAGGGACTTAACTTGTTCGGCCATTTCATTTGTCACAGCTCTATACAATTCAGAATTTAACTCATCCACCGATTTCATCTCTCTTTTGGCATTAAATAGTGATCGAAAAGATTGTACTTTGTCGGATGCGGTTTCTACACGACCGCCTTCTCCGGGAAACAAGGAGTTTTTATCAAAATCTGATTTGGCATAGTACACTTCATCTTCCAATTTTTTGGTGATCATGTTGGTTCGTAACAATTCACCGGTTTTGAGAGAAATTAACTTGACTTGCGCATCCATGGAACAATAACTTTTCCCGTAATAGCTGCTGTAATCTACAGGTTTGTATTTTGTTACAACAACTTCTTGGCCATTGCTCACTTGTCTTTCACTGTAGGATTGATAAGCGGTGCGGGTCTCTCTGTTTACAGTTCCGCGTCTTTCGTCGTATTTCAAAACAGTACCGGTCAAGATGACTTGGGCACCTACAATTTTACCAACTTCCACTGCTGTGGCATCATCAACCACACCGCTAAGTTGTAGTTTTTGTTCTTGAAGGATGGCCATCATATGCTCACGGTCTACCACCCTCAAAAACGGATCTTTGATATTGGTCAATGCAGAAAGCGTATAGGCTGACATATTGACTTCCGCATTTTGGGTTCGTGTACCGTTGCTGAAGGGTAGCAATGCCACCGTGATTGTTCCTTTTTCCAAAGATTGATTTTTCAAATCCAAGGAATTTTTGTAATTGCTTTTTTTGGCCAAAACCTTATTCAAAGATTCATAGGCAGATCGGTACCGTCCCGCTTCTAGCATTGCCTTACCATCTTTGTACAATGGTTCTAAATATGCCACATCACCCAAATCTTTGGCATCTTTGAAATTGGGGTCAAATTTGGTGAGCTCTTTAAAGGTAACTTCGGCATCCCGGTATTCTTCCCGTTCCAAATGCATGGTTCCTTTTTCGTACAACTCTGCAACGTATTGCGCTTTGGCAGCATCAAAATCGTCAAGGTACATTTGACTAACGTCCAAATTCACGCCTGCATTGCTGATTTTTTTTCTGTACTCGTCTGCTTCCAAATAGGCATATACCCCTTCTTTAGCGGTTCCCATGGTTTTCTTGCGTCCAAACTCCGCCATCTTTTGATTCAACACCGTTTGTCCGGTTCTTTTCATTCCCACTTGAGCTTCAATGTAAGAACGCTTACGCATCAAGGCCGTATAGTAGCTATTGGCGGCTTCAGTGCTCAGACCAGCGGCTTCTTGCTTAGTCCCCAACTTTGTATAATACTTGGGCCCTTTGCAAGATGCCAAGGAGATAACAACAAGAATGAATAGGATTGAACGCATGGACTTACTTGTTGATGTTTTGATTCAACTCCTCGATCGAGCTTTCAAATTGGAAAGCATCATTGATCATGAAGTAATTTTGAGGATCAACACAACGCTTGTGTGCAAAAGAAGCATAAGTTACACGGTCTTCATCAAAATCAAAAAGCATGGTAATCTCCTTAATTTGCTGGGCTGTCAAGCAATTGGTTTGGGTGATCTGCTTGGCAGTGGTCATTTTGCTATCCGAAAAGCTTTTGGATGAAACACTGGATTTGGCTTGATTGAAGCTGGAAGAACTCATGGCTATTCCACAATTGCCTTGAACCGCGGGTTGTGCTTGAGGTTGTGCTTGGGGTTTTGGGGCAGGTCGGGTTTGTGTTTGTTCGTATCCACCAGAAGTAGTGGTTGTTGTTGTCGTCGTGGTGGTGTGACTTTCTTCTACCTCCATACCATCGGTTGGAATGGTCATGTTGATGCCCATATTCATTCCATCCACATTCATGTTGATGCCAACGGTTTCTGTTTTTGGTTTGGGCTTACCATTTGTTGTTGTGGTGACCGTTGTCGTGGTTTTTTGAGTAGTTCCCGCGTTGACATTGGTATTTGCACCATTTTCGTTCACGTTCATATTGATGTTCATCTGCGCATCTGGAACGGGCTCACTGTAGGCTGGTTCAACATCTACACCTTCATGATAAATGACCGTTTCATCATCCATTTTGTATTGCGCCTCCAAAGGTCTTTCAGAGAAATAACGCAGGGCATAGCCATTTTTGACCAATTTGACGCGGTAGGTTACTTCAATACCATATTTCACGGCAAAATTGTTATTGGTAAAGTCAGGGAGTGAGGAATCCACAAAGTCCACACGTGCTTGATAGAATTCAGAAGTCAATCCCTTGAGTTTTATGTTTGTTTTTGGATCTTCATTCATTAACTCTCCATTGAGGTACAAATGAAATTTTTCTCCGTTTTCAGCATATACAATAGCATCTGCTGTTAAAGATTGTGCCCAAAGCACAGGTGAGGCAATCACCATTAATGTGCATAAAATATGTTTCATAACAACTTTGTTAGGTGGTAAATTTAATTCATTTTTGCCGAAGATAAATTCCATGCCAAAAATTCTCGTAATTTTTAGTAATGTTGTGGCAACGGAATGGAAAATAGTAGAGCATGAAAAGAAGGATATTGGTTTTGGGAGCGGGGCGCAGCAGCACGCATTTAATCGAGTATTTGATTCAGAAACAAGCAGAGTGGAATATTCAAATTCGTATCGGTGATGCTTCAATGGCCTTGGCCAATGATAAAGTCGGGGGTGCCTTGGGTGTGGAGGCGTTTGAATTGGATGCCAATGACCACGCTCAATTGGTTGGTGAGATTGCGGAAAGTCAATTGGTCATTTCCATGTTGCCGGCCTTTATGCATGTTACTGTAGCCCGTATTTGTTTGGACTTGGGCAAACACTTGATTACACCAAGTTACGTTGCTCCAGAGATGAAGGAATTGCACGAGGAGGCGGAATCCAAAGGTTTGTATTTTTTGAATGAGATGGGTGTTGATCCTGGCATTGACCACATGTCAGCCATGCGCATCATTGAGCAATTAAAATCCAGAGGCTGTGAAATCAAAGCGTTTTACAGTTTAACTGGTGGACTCATTGCTCCAGCTTCAGACAATAATCCATGGAACTACAAAGTAACATGGAATCCGCGCAACATTGTGATGTCAGGCGCAGGATTTCCAGCGCATTATCGACACGCATCAAAAGACAAGTTGGTTCCTTATCATCGACTATTTTCTGAGTTGATGGAAATTGAGATACCCAACTATGGAATGTTTGAAGGTTATCCCAATAGAGATTCAATGTCCTATGAGGAATTGTATGGATTGCATGGCATTGAGACCCTATACCGCGGGACGCTGAGAAGAAAAGGTTTTTGTCGGGCATGGGATGTCTTGGTTCAATTGGGTATGACTGATGATACGCGGTTAATGAATTGGGAAGGAAAAACCATGTCAGATTTTACACAGGTTTTTTTACCAGAAAATTCCAAATCGTATTTGTCCTCTTTGACAACACCCGAGGTTCTGTTTAAATTACAGTGGTTGGGTTTGTGGGACATTACACCAGTTCCTATTCAAAAAGGAACTCCAGCTCAAGTGATTCAAGCTTTGGTTGAAGACCGTTGGGCACTGGACCCACTGGATCGGGATATGATAGCCATGTGCCACATCTTTGAGTTTGTAGAGAATGGGAAGATGAAGAAATTTATGTCATTTATGGTGAATGAGGGAACAGATGCCAAGCATACAGCAATGTCGGCAACTGTTGGTCTTCCGATGGCATTGTCCGTTCCTTATATTTTGGACGGCGTTTGGAAGAACAAAGGTGTTCTTTGGCCATTGCATCCGGAAGTATATCATCCCATATTGAATGAGTTGTCATCCTTGGGCGTTCATTTTATTGAAGAAGAATTTGAAATTGGCCATTGAAATAGCGGTTTTCTTTTTGTTGTTCAGCGGTGCCAAAGTGAGCGCGCAGTTTCCGGATGCCCCGGTATTTAAAGTGCATGAATGGACTTCCTTGGATGCGTTTGAAGCAGCACAGGATACTGTAAAGGCATTGTCCAAATGGTTGTGCGAAACACCCATATCTTGGCAATATGAAAGTAGGAGCTCAGCCAATGTTTATGTGCTGAATTGGATGACCAATCATCCTAAAAAAAAATGGGAACTGAGTACAGATTGTTTTGGTCCATTGAATGATCATTTAGAATTGTTGTATTCATTTCTGCAGGCCAATTTGTACTTCACACTCATTCATGAGAAGGCAAGTGTGACTTCAAAAGACATTTATGTGATGCAAGTGCTCACCAAGAAAGTATTATGGAGTGATCGATATAGAGGTGAAAAAGAGTGGCAGAATTTGGTACGCTCAGTTGAAAAGGGAAAAGAGAAAAGGTATTTGGCACAGTGTAATAGTAAAACAAAACAACCTATTGGGTAGTTAATTCGTTATGAAAAAATTTCAAATACCGGAGCAGTTCAAATCTTCATTCACAGGGAAAGTGAAGCAATGGAGAAAACAGAACGATCCCCGCAAAAAAGATTTTACACCCAGTGTAATCCCAATAGGAGAGCGGCAGTGGATATTTCCGAGACACATGGGTTTTTGTTATGGTGTTGAAAATGCAATAGAAATTGCATTTAAAGCCGTTGAGGAGAATCAAGGAAAGCGGGTTTTTTTATTGGGAGAGATGATTCACAATCCCGCAGTAAATCAAGATTTGTTATCCATGGGGGTTCAATTCATCATGGATACTTCGGGCAATCGATTAATGGATTGGAATGAATTGAATCCTGAAGACGTTGTAATCACACCTGCTTTTGGAACAACCATCGAAATTGAACAGCAATTGTTGGACAGAGGAGTAGATGCACGACGATACAATACCACCTGCCCGTTTGTAGAAAAGGTTTGGAAACGATCTGGTGAGATAGGACAGGATGGATTTACCATAATCATACACGGCAAATACAAGCATGAAGAAACCAGAGCCACGTTTTCTCATAGCAACCAGTACTCAAAGAGTATCATCATTCGAAATTTATTGGAAGCTGAATTGTTGGCCAAGTACATTACTGGAGAGGCTGATTCAGCGCAGTTTTACAATGATTTTAAAGGAAAGTTCAGCGATGGTTTTAATCCAGCGTTAGATCTTAAGAAAATAGGCGTAGTGAACCAGACAACCATGCTGGCCACTGAGACCGAAGAGATATCGAAGTATCTCAAAGAGGTTGTTATAAAAGCCCACGGCAATTCTTCATTTGCAGACACAAGAGATACACTGTGTTATGCAACCAATGACAATCAAGATGCAGCAATGGAATTGCTGAAAGCGGATGCAGATGTTGCATTTATCATCGGAGGACATAACTCATCCAATACCTATCAATTGGCCATAATATTGTCAGAGAAAATTGAAACATTCTTCATTGAATCCGCTCAAGATTTGGACGAGCAATGCGTGCAGTATTTGAATTTAAATACAATGAAAAAAGAAAGTTTTGACTGGAGTGGACGTTGGGAAAACTGGAGAAGAATAGTCGTTGCCAGCGGCGCATCATGTCCAGACACCTCAGTGGATCAGGTGATTGTGAAATTGTGTCAGATTACAAACACAGCATTCAATACTGAAAAAGTTTTGTCGGAATGGATGAAGTAAGAAATGTGATTTACAAATTACCCGATCAAATCGCTAATCAAATTGCAGCGGGTGAAGTAGTTCAGCGCCCCGCCTCTGTGGTAAAAGAGTTGGTAGAGAATGCCGTAGATGCGCATGCAACATTGATTAGGGTTGTCATCAAGGACGCAGGTAAATCATTGATCCATGTTGAGGACAATGGAGATGGAATGTCTTTTGACGATGCAAAGATGTGTTTTGAAAGGCACGCCACCAGTAAATTAAGAACTGCGGATGATTTATTTAAAATAGTTACAAAGGGATTTCGTGGTGAAGCCCTGGCGAGTATTGCTGCCATCGCTCAAGTGGAGTTGATTACCAAAAGGGAAGAAGATGAGTTGGCTACCAAGGTGAGTATTGAAGGAAATGAAACCAATGAACATGTTGGTTGTGCAGGCAACAAGGGAACGCAATTCTCCATTAAACATTTGTTTTACAATGTTCCTGCGAGAAGATATTTTTTGAAATCAGATAGCATCGAATGGAAACACATTGTTGAGGAATTTATTCGCGTTGCTCTTGTGCATCCAGAGATTGAAATGATCTTGGAGCACAACGAAGAGGTAGAGATGCATTTGCCTATTGGTTCTTTAAGACAACGTATTGTGAAAATCATGGGTGCTAAATTTCAAGATTGGTTGGTGCCGATTGAGGAAGAAACGCATTGGTTAAAAATCAAAGGTTTTGTTGTCAAGCCTGAGGGTGCAAAGAAGTCCAGAGGGGATCAGTATTTTTTTGTCAACAATCGTTTCATCAAAAACAGTTATCTCCATCACGCAGTACAAACCATTTTTAACCCCAATATTCCTGATGGGTATTTTGCCGGATATTTTATACAATTGGACTTGGATACGAGTTTGATAGATGTGAATATTCATCCAACGAAAACCGAAATTAAATTCCAAGATGAGCGTTCGGTTTATGCTATTCTGCACGCGGCAACTAGGAGGGCCTTGGGAATTCATAATGTTGTTCCATCATTGGATTTTGATCAATCGGGAAATTATGTTACACCTGTTTACTCAGGTACGGAAATAAAGGTACCAAGCACCGGCGCTTCAGGTAACTATAATCCATTTGGACCTTCAACAGCCAAGCGCGATGTGGTTCAGGAGTGGTTGCAATTACAGGCAGAGATGCATGAATCCGTGAAGGGGGTTCAGCATGGTACACAACAAACCATGAATGAGGAATTGCGGGGTGAATTGGATATTCGGCCAATTCAGCTGTTCAAGAAGTGGGTTGTGTTTGAGTACAACAATGAGATGTGGATGGTGGATCAATCCAAAGCCCATCAGCAGGTGCTTTATGAGATGAGCATGAATGAACCCATGAGTGTGCAATCACAAGCTTTGCTCAATCCCATAGTCCTGGAATTGGGAGCCAAGTACAAATCACATTTGAATGAAATAGAGCCCTTGCTGACCAGTTTAGGATTTGTTTGGGAAGTCAATCATGATGAATATACATTTACGGCCATGCCTATCTTGTCAGGAGAACAAGATGGACATCAGTGGTTATTGGATGTTATTGAAAATTGGATGGATGAATATGAACGAGTGGAAACAGCGCAGTCACTATGGACGTGGAAGAAGGTGAAATCGGAGAGCATTCGAAGCGGTCAATTTTTGACGGTTCCGGAAATGAAGGAGTTGGTGAATGATTTGTTGAAATGTGAAAATCCTTTTTTCAATCCAGACCACAAAAAGATTATTTTTAAGGTTCATTCACAACAGATATTAAAAGCATTTAATTTATGAGATCAGCAACTCCCGTGGTCAAGAACATCATCATTATCAATGTTCTCTTTTTTCTTGGGTCAATGGCCATTCCAGGATTGGATAACGCTCTTTCGGGATATTATTGGTCTAGTCCCAATTTCCAGCCCTGGCAAATCGTGACGCATATGTTTATGCATGCCGGTATCGGTCATATTTTCTTTAATATGTATGGTCTTTATTTGTTTGGAAGTGCATTGGAGAATTATTGGGGTTCCAAACGCTTCTTAACCTATTATTTGGTATCTGGTTTGGGTGCTTTTGTTCTGCACAATGCCATGACCTATTTTGAGTTGACGCAAATTATTCCCCAATTGAGCCCAGCGGATTGGGACATGGTGCGCGCGGAAGGAGCCAATGCCATGCAGGAAGGGAAAAATTTTATTGATCCATTGATGCGAAAAGCCAATTCTGTCTTGAATACAGGTATGGTTGGCGCCAGTGGTGCTGTTTTTGGAATTTTATTGGCCTTTGGTATGTTGTTTCCCAATACTGAATTGATGTTGTTGTTCCCGCCCATTCCACTAAAGGCCAAATGGTTGGTTTTTGGTTATGGTGCGCTTGAGTTGTATTCAGCAGTGCAAGCAAATCCGGGTGATAACGTTGCGCATTTTGCGCACTTGGGAGGGATGATATCCGGATATTTTCTGCTGAAATATTGGCAAAAAAAAACCACTGATAATCATTGGAGATGAACTTTTCTTTTCATTCTTATGTCAATCGTTTGGTGATTCTTTTGGCGATTGACTTCTTTGTATTCCAATTTTTTCTATTGTATTCTGATACAACTGCAGAGATTGCCGTTGGTTGGGTTGGATTGCCTTCTTCAATAGGCTATTGGAGCCTACAGCCATGGTCCATTCTAACTCATTTTTTGATTCATTTGAGTTTGGGCCACTTTCTATTGAATGTTACAATATTGTACACATTGGGTCATTGGGTGGAAGAACACAAGGGTGGCTTTTACTTTGTTAAGGTATTTCTCTTGGGTGTTTTTGCTGGTGTGATTTGTTATGCGATTTCTGGTGAATGGAATGGCACAAATGATCGTTTTTTGGTCGGTAGTTCAGCAGGAGCTATGTCCGTGATGGGCGCGCTATTGGCTTTGCAGCCGAGCAAAAAGGTCAACTTTTTTGGTGTGTTCATTATTTCTATCGGTTGGCTCGTCGTATTCGTGGTGCTCATTGATTTGATTGGCATTAGGCAGGGTTGGAACATTGGCGGTCACTTGGCCCATTGGGGAGGGCTTTTGGTTGGTTTTTTATTGGGGAAGTGGGACGGTGCTAAAAAGAGAAGTGGTTCTATATACCAACACCGTCGACCCAAAACGGATGATCAATTTAATGAGGAAAAATTGGATAAAGAACGAAAGCTCAATGCAATTTTAGATAAAATCAATCGTTCAGGTTTTGATAGTTTATCCAGAAGTGAAAAGGATTTTTTAAATGAACAAAGCCGCTGATTGTATGGTGCACTCCTTGTATAAAACCATTGTTCTTGTTGTGGCCATGGTGGCAACATTGCTATTGGTTTTGGGATATGTTTCATATTGGGTACCTATTCACTTGTCCAGTTTGTTGCCGTTCATGGGATTGATTTTTCCTTTCGTGTATTTGGGGAATGTCGTTATCAGCCCGTTGTTGTTTTTTTCATGGCGAAAGCTGTTTTTTGCTCAGGTGATTTTATTGGTTTTGGGATTGCCTTTTGTAACAAATTATGTTCAGTTGGATGGTGGACGTGATGATTTAAAAGAGAGCCAAGGGAATTTTAAGTTGATGACTTGGAATGTCAATTTGATGGGATACAATCAGGTGAATAGGCAAGTGGAGATGGAGTCAAACGTAGTGAGAGATTCTATGATTGCAGAGATTGCCAAGAAGTCGCCTGATGTTTTGGCCTTTCAAGAGTTTTTGCAAACGCCTAAACAAAATCATATCAGTTTAATCAAAAAACGTTTAGGAATGCCATACCATCATGTTCGATTTTCTCATGCCAAATCAGGTAGAAGAAAATCCGGGGTTGTTATGTTTTCCAAATTGCCAATTGTCAACAGCGGTTATGTCCCATTCACGGGAAAGACAAACAATTTCTGCATTTTTATTGATGTGAAAAAAGGAGAAGATACGCTGCGCATTTACAATGTTCATTTTCAAAGTATCCGTTTCCAGATGAAGGACTATGACGTCATTGATAGTCAAAAAGAGGAGAAACAAGGATGGTATAGGATTGTGGACAAGATGCAGCGTGCATATGCGCAACGAGAAGGTCAGGTGCATATTGTTAAGCAGCACACCAAGGATTGTACGTATCCATTTTGGATAGTGGGAGATTTTAACGACCCGCCCCAGTCCTATACCTATCATACCATGAGTGCTGGAATGAATGATTCATTCACTGAAGCTGGTTGGGGGATGTCCTCTACTTATGTTGGAAGATTTCCCAATTTCAGGATAGATTACATTCTTTCTCCTCAAGAGAAATGGCGAACAATCCAATACGAGGTTCCAGCTGTGAATTGGGTAGATCACAGACCTGTGTTTGCTGAGTTTGCAGATGAGGAGTGAGGTCGTCCTTGAAAATCATCCATTGTTTCACCGATATAATACCGGTCAATTTTGCAACTGTGTTATGATGTATAAATAATTCATAATAAAAAAGCCTCCTGTTGGAGGCTTTGTGGGAGTTACTGGGTTCGAACCAGTGACCCCCTGCTTGTAAGGCAGGTGCTCTGAACCAGCTGAGCTAAACTCCCTTTTCATTGGGTGGCAAATATACCATCAATTTTTATTTATCCAAAAAAAAATATTTTTTTCTTCTTGAATGGCAAATTCAGGCTTTTTTGAATGGACTTTCTCATTTTCGCAATGAGAATGCCAACCGAATTTATTTCGTATCTTCACACCGCCGAAACATTCTCCCACCTTTATACGTAGGCAGAAAAACTAATATTTTATAAATGATAAGGAATAAAATGAAGTCTTCCTCAAGACTGTTTTTGATTGCATCTATATCTCTCGCAGTAATGACATTATTGGTTTCGGGATCTATTCATTCTCAGAATCTTTTGTCTGTGCCTTTCTCCAATGGTTTTGTTGGAGACAACACCGGTAATAACAGTGCAGGTAGTTGTTATTATACCAACAGTTTGGGTTTTACCAATTTACAGTTTGTTCAAAATTCGTCAACAACAATTTTTGTTGAACAAGGCAATGATATCGTTGGATCAGTGGTTTTTTATGATGCCTCCGGAAATTATCAGTCTATTCCTGGTTTTGTAAAGTGGAGAGCTCCGAGCGGCACAGTGACAACCATGGTTTTTCGCCCAAGTTCCGCCACGGTGACTGCTGTCGCCACAAATGGAAGTAATGGGTCATTGACTTACCCACTTTCCTCTGCTAAATACATCGGATTGACATTCAATGGGCAAACGCTTTCCATTGCTCCTACACCTGGCTCTGTATCTGGTAATTCAGCCACTTCTGGTTTGTTGAATTCACTGAATGCATATCTCGCAACTTCCGTAAGTGCCGCCATTGACAATGTTACAATAAGTGAGGCCTCAGGAATCGCTTCGTTAACACTTACTCTTTCGGCAAGTTCAAGCAGTTTGATTACAATGTCATACACTACTTCTGCAGTCTCGGCTGCGGCAGGATCAGATTTCAGTTCAGCATCAGGAACTGTAAGTTTTCCAGCTGGAACAACAACACAAAGTATAGAAATTCCAATCGCCAATGACAGTGAGGTAGAAGGTCCTGAGACATTCGATGTAGTACTTTCAAATCCAGTGAATGTTTCAATTTCTAGTGGTAGCGGAATCGTTACCATCATAGACAACGATGGTGGATTGTCGGTTACTTCTGTCGGAGGTACAGAATCGTGTGATGATTATATTGAGTTTCTTGTTTCTGGCGCCTCCAATACATATCTGACCCTTCAGCTGGTGAATCAGACAGCAACGGGCTCGGGTGTAGACTTTGGCTCGAGCACTTCGACAAATCTTCAGGTATACAATGGTTCTTCTTGGGTGAATTACTCAAATTATGTAGTTATTCCCGCAGCAGGATATATTTCGGTAAGAACACCTTTGGTGGCTGATGTATCAAATGAAAGTGCGGAGAGTTTTCAATTGAGAGCAACTCCGGTTAGCGCGGCGATTGCAAGTTTCCCAATTTATGATGTGAATTTCCAAACCATTAATCTCTCTGGTTGGTCATTATTGTCAGGGACAGATGAACAGGTTAATGCTGTTTATCGCAAGACCAATGCGATAACAGTCGCTGGGCAAGCGATAGATGTTCGAGCTACAATTACAGGGCGCTCCAATGTTGGTTCCAGTGCGAACAATTTTGTTTTTGATGATGACGGTAGCAATTCTTCAAGATTTCAGCCAGAGATAAATTCGACTTCAGCATCTGGTAGTTATGTGGATTTTTCTTTTAAGTTCTATTTGTCAGGCACCAACACGCAGGTTGCGTTGGAGAACTTTTACGTAACTGGAGTGGATGTTGATGGTTCCTCAGCATCAGCCACCGAGTTTATTGAATTAGAAAACATAAGTAGCTATACCGTAGATAATGGCTGCTTATTGACTATAACACCCGAATTTCGACCTGGTTTCACGAGGTTTTATGGAATTCCTTCAGGTTTAAACAATATATCATTTGAAAATACGGCTTCTTTTGTTGCAAACTACTTTGATCCGGTGTCAAATCTCAATTTGAGAGCAGGTTACAGCGCAAGTGTAAGTTCCGCTCGATTGTTTTCAATCGCATTTGGATCTTCAATTGGCAGCTTTTCCTCACCCTCAGTGACAGAGGATGAAGACATGGCAATTGGTACAGCCAATATCATTAATGAGCCAAGTGAAATCTGTAATAGTTTTGATGATGATTGTGATGGGAGTATTGATGAGGGAATAGCTACTGCAACTTATTATTTAGACGGAGATGGCGATGGATTTGGTTCTACAAGTTCAACTCAGGCGTGTACATTACCTTCTGGTTATGTAGGCAATGATGATGATTGCAATGATGCTTCTTCAACAGTTTATCCAGGAGCAACAGAAACATGTAATGGAGTTGATGATGATTGCGAGGGCTCAACGGATGAAGGTGTTTTGAATACTTATTATGCTGATGTAGATGGCGATGGATTTGGTTCTGCAAGCACCACTCAAGCTTGCACAGCTCCTTCTGGATATGTAAGCAATGATGATGATTGTAACGATGCTTCTTCAACAGTTTATCCAGGCGCAACAGAAACTTGTAATGGAGTCGATGATGATTGCGACGAAGAAATTGATGAATTTGTCACAAACACCTACTACGCTGACGCTGACGGAGATGGATTCGGAGACAGCAATGAGTCAATAGAGGCTTGTGTTGCTCCAGGTGGTTTTGTTGAGAATACAGATGATTGCGATGATAATCTTTTGACTTTTGAAGATTTGGACGGAGATGGATACGGAACAGATTTAATGGATGCTTGCGGTGCTGATAATGAATTGGATTGTGATGATACCAATCCTTCCATCAATGCCGGGGCATCAGATATATGCGGAAATGGGGTGGACGAGGATTGCATGAGTGGTGATTCTGTTTGTGTTGTTTTTGGTTGTTTGGATGTTACAGCTTGTAATTTCAATCCAATTGCAACTGATGACGATGCCAGTTG
>CAMCTV010000052.1 GCA_945878635.1 Chryseobacterium gleum
TGGGTGACGCTGAGCCCCGGATTCTATTTTTTCCGGACTGCCTGTCAGTTTTTCAGAAAGTGGTGTAATTGTCAATGAAGGTGCTATGGCATTTACACGAATCAATGGAGCCCACTCAGCAGCCAAACTTCTGGTTAACCCTTCCAATGCACCTTTGGCCATGGAAATTGAACTGTGAAATGGCATTCCCGTTTGCACAGCCACTGTGCTGAACAACACAACAGCGGGATGGCTTGATTTCTTAAGATGTCCCAAACAGTTTTGTAAAATGTTCACCGCTCCCCATGTGTTCACATTCATTTCTTCCTGGAATTGCTCCATGGTTAGTCTGTGAAAGGGTTTCAACTCGATGGTTCCAGGCAGATAGGCAATTCCGTCTAAGACCTCTGGCAATTCATGCACGGGAAAAGCCGCGTTATGACTCCATGTTATGCCATTAGAACCGGGAAGTTCCTCTAGATTTTCACTTCTTCCCGTGAACCAAATCTGGTGATTATTGAGAAGTAACTGTTCAACCAAGGCTTTTCCAATGCCGTGAGTTCCGCCTACAACAAGATAATTGGCCATGTTAAAGTTGAATGTATTTTAGGAATTCTGATTTTTTATTTTCGTCTTGGAATGCACCGCTGTAAGAGGAGGTGACAGTTGCTGAGTTGATATCTTGAACGCCTCTGCTACTGACGCACAAGTGAACGGCATCAATCATCACTGCGACATCTTCTGTTTTCAAAACCTTTTTTAATTCATTGGCAATTTGAATGGTCAATCGTTCCTGAACTTGAGGACGTTTGGCAAAGTATTGTACGATTCTGTTGAGCTTGGATAGGCCAATCACTTGACCATTGCTGATGTATGCAATATGGGCCTTACCCATGATTGGAACAAAGTGGTGCTCACAGTTGGAAAAAAAGGTGATGTTCTTTTCCACCAACATCTCCTTGTATTGGTATTTGTTTTCAAAGAGTTTGATGTCTGGACGATTCTCAGGCAAAAGACCGGAGAAAATTTCCTTCACATACATTTTGGCTACGCGATGTGGCGTTCCTGACAGACTATCGTCACTGCGGTCCAATCCCAGAATATCCATGATTGCGGCAAAATGTGTCTCAATTTTCGCAATTTTTTCATCCTCGTTTAAATCAAATGCATCCGCCCGCATGGGGGTTTCGATAGAGGTCATGACGTGCTGATCTCCCATTTCATCGATTTGAATTTTTAAATCCTTCTCCATGGCTATTAAACCATCTGACCTGAATTTTGTTCGCGAAAAATGATTATCATTGTGAAATCAAAACCTTAAAGAAAATTTTATGTCAGTTTGGAGAAAGAAGCCTGTAGAGGCTTATCACGCGGATGCGAGCAAGAGTGAGTTGAATCGCGTGTTGACCAGATGGGGTTTGACCTCATTGGGGATTGGAGCCATCATCGGCGGAGGTATTTTTACATTGACCGGAATTGCAGCCCATGACCACGCAGGTCCAGCTTTGGCTTTGTCATTCATTATTGCTGGTATCGGATGCTTGTTTGCTTCATTGTGCTACGCTGAATTTGCCTCTGTATTGCCTGTTGAAGGTTCTGCCTACGCATATGCTTACGGCACAGTTGGTGAGTTGTTTGCTTGGTTTATTGGTTGGAACTTGATTTTGGAATACATGATGGGAGCAACAACAGTAGCTGTTGCATGGAGTGGCTATTTCAATAAATTGTTGCACTTGTTTGGTATTCACATTCCAGATTATTTGACCAACGACCCTGTTTCTCATGGAGGTCCTTCCTTCAATTTATTGGCTTTTATCATTACTTGGGTCATCACAGCCATTTTGGTTAAAGGAATCAAGGAAGCCGCCAAGACCAACAATATCATTGTGATTTTGAAAGTAGCCGTTGTATTGTTTGTGATTTTCGCTGGTGCTTTCTTTGTAGATCCAGCCAACTGGACGCCGTTTATCCCGGCAGAAACTCCTGTGTTGGATGCTTTGGGTAATCCTACTGGAGAAGTAAACTTTGGTTTTGGTGGGGTACTTACCGCAGCTACAATTGTATTCTTTGCTTACATCGGATTTGACGCTGTATCTACCCAAGCTGGTGAGGCCATCAATCCAAAGAAGGACGTGCCGTTTGCAATTATCACTTCGTTGATCATATGCACATTGCTTTACATCGCTGTTTCATTGGTATTGACAGGAATGGTTCCTTATACGGATTTGGATTTGAAAGCTCCTGTGGCCTCTGCCTTTGAAGGTGCTGGAATTACATGGGCTGTTTATTTGATCACCATTGCAGCTACTGCTGGTTTGATGTCTGTGATGTTGGTGATGATGTTGGGACAAACCAGAATTTTCTTGGGAATGTCCAAGGATGGTTTGTTGCCATTCAATATTTTTGGTAAGCTTCACCCAACCTTTAAAACCCCATACCGCTCAACCATTTTGATAGGTTTTATCATTTCAATTGTTTCAGCTTTAACTCCCATCAACAGTGTGTCTGAAATGTGTTCGATGGGCACATTGTTGGCCTTTGCAATGGTTTGTGTAGCGGTATTGATTTTACGCATCAAGCAACCAGGCTTGGATCGTCCTTACAAGACTCCATTCATTTACTTTGTTGCTCCCGCAGGTGCGTTGTTCAACGTATTCTTAATGTCCTACGTGCGCATTCATACTTGGTATGCTTTCTTGATCTGGGGCGCTATTGGGATATTGGTGTATTTCCTATACAGCCGAAGACATTCCCATTTGCATCATAAGTGATAAATAATATTTTACGAAAGAGCCGTCCTTGTGACGGCTTTTTTATTGCATACCCGATTACCTTTGTCCCGTGATGGAGAAATTTTCAATTCGAAATTTAGTGGCCAAGGGTCATCCCTTTTTGATTGCAGGTCCATGTGGTGTGGAAAGCAGAGAGCAATTGATGACCACGGTCAAAGGTCTGTCGCTCATACCATCGGTCAAAGCCATACGAGGTGGTTTGTGGAAACCCAGAACCCGCCCCAACTCCTTTGAAGGCATGGGAGTGGCTGGAATTCCTTGGATGGTAGAGGCGAGAGATCAATTTCAATTGCCCATCATCACGGAGGTTGCCAAGGCACAACATGTCGAAGTATGCTTAAAGAACAACTTTGATTCACTTTGGATTGGTGCAAGAACTGTTGCCAATCCTTTCAGTGTCCAAGAAATTGCTGACGCGCTAAAGGGTGTTGATATTCCAATATTCATCAAGAATCCCATTCATCCCGATTTGGCCCTTTGGATGGGAGCCATAGAGCGCATTCAAAATGCGGGTATCACCGATATCGCCGCCATTCACCGTGGCTTTTCCACGGGTTCTCCAACCATCTACCGCAATCAACCCCTTTGGGAAATGCCCATCGCATTGAAAACAGAAATGCCTGATTTGCCCATCATTTGTGACCCTAGCCACATTGCAGGCAAGCGCGATTTGATTTTACAAGTGGCACAAAAGGCTGCTGACTTGAATATGAATGGATGGATGATTGAATCGCATTGTTCTCCGGATAGTGCATTGAGTGATGCCGCACAACAACTCACCCCTGAAGCTTTGGGTCAGTTAATGGAGGCCATTACCATTCGCCTTACCACAGACGCTTTGATTGATGATTGTCCTGAAATGCAACAATGGCGACAAGAGATGGACGCGTTGGACAAAGACATTATTCATCTGCTCGGAGACCGAATGCGTTTGGCAGAGAAGATGGGGCTGTATAAAAAAGAAAAAAATTTGACCATATTCTCGCTCAACCGTTGGAAAGAAATTCTTGAAAGCCGCCAGCAATGGGGCGAAGATGACGGTTTGTCCTTGCGCTTTTTAAAGACTTATTTAGAAGCACTGCACGCAGAAAGTATCCGACACCAAGTGGACATCATGAAATAAAAAAAGGCTGAATCATTTCAGCCTTTTCTTTTGTGCCCAGGACAGGACTCGAACCTGCACAGATTGCTCCATACGCACCTCAAGCGTACGTGTATACCAATTTCACCACCTGGGCGAGCGGGGCAAAGGTAAGCATCTCGCTCCGTTCTCACAACCGATGCAGTATCTTTCCCCAATGAAAACATGGAGGATGTTTTTTCTGATGGGCATGCTCTGTGCCAATACAGAAACTTTGCTTTCGCAACCATTGCCTTATTGGCCATATAAAAATCCTGCAATTCCCATAGAATATCGGGTGAAAGATCTTTTAAGCCGGATGACTTTGGAAGAGAAGTTTTACCAACTTTTCATGATCGCCCATGATGAACGATTTGATACTGCTCGCTACCAAAACGGAATTTTCGGCATTGAGATTAGCATTCAAGGAATAGACGATCAACCCGGTCAACAAATGTTGAACTATAATGAAACTTGGACCGCAAAAAGACAGGTTGATGAGATCAACAAGATTCAAAAATTTTTAATTGAAAAGACCAAGTGGGGAATTCCAGGAATCTTCTTTGGTGAAGCGCTGCACGGTGTCGTAGGTTCAGGTGGTGTTTCTTTTCCTCAATCCATTGCCTTGGCTGCCAGTTTTGACCGTGATTTAATGGCAGAAGTCTGCAACGCCATCGCATTAGAAAGTCAACAACGTGGATGGCGTCAAGTTCTATCTCCTGTCGTGAATATTGCCACGGATGTCAGATGGGGTAGGGTGGAGGAAACATATGGGGAAGATCCTTATCTCAGTGCAGTCATGGGCGGGATTTTCGTGAAGGCTTTTGAGTCGCGCGGAATTGTTACTACGCCCAAACACTTTGTTGCCAATGTTGGAGATGGCGGCAGGGACAGCTATCCCATTCATCTCGACGAGAACGCATTGGTGAACATTCACTACCCGCCTTTCAAAGCTTGCGTGGATGCTGGTTGTCGATCGATCATGACCAGCTACAACTCACTCAATGGGGTGCCTTGTAGTATGAATAGTATTTTGCTGAACAATGTCTTAAAAGACAACTGGGGTTTTAGAGGTTTTGTTGTTTCAGATGCTGGAGCTGTAGGAGGTGCCAATGTTTTGCACAATACCTCAAAGAGTTATGCGCAGTCTGGAAAAGACGCTGTGGAGTCTGGTATGGATGTCATTTTCCAAACTTCCATCCAGCATGATCAATTGTTCAAAGATCCTTTTGTGCAGGGCAATGTGAATCCTGCAGCTTTGGATAGTGCTGTTGCCAGGGTGTTGCGGGTGAAGTTTGAATTGGGTCTTTTTGAAAATCCTTATGCACAGTATCAAGATTTACCAAAAGAAGTTTTTCAATCTTTGGCGCTAAGTGCAGCGCAAGCTTCGATGGTATTGTTGAAGAATGACAATCAAACATTGCCCATGCAGGTCAATGGAAAGAAATTGTTGGTTGTGGGGATTGATGCCCAAGAATGCAGGCTCGGTGGGTATAGTGGATCAGGATTTCAAAAGGTTTCTGTTTTGGATGCCATTCAAACGCAATGGGGAAGCGAGCTTGCTGCATTGGAATACATACCAGGGCCTGGTCGAGATGAGGTAAATCCATTTGAAGTGGTACCTGCTTCAAACTTGCATGCCTTAGAGGTGGAGTTGTACAATGGGACAAATTTGAAAGGTCAAAAAGTGAAGGATTTGAATTGGGAAAAGGTTGACTTTCATTACACTTTTTATTCACCTGATGAAAATGTACAAAAAGACAACTTTTCTCTTATCATCAAAGGAGAATGGGAGGCGCCAATGGATGGTGAAGTAGAATGGGGATTGGAAGGAAATGATGGATTCAAATTGTTTTTTGATGGTAGTGAAGTGGTGAATCGTTGGAGCAAAATAGGTTACCACAAAGATGTTGTTCCACTCCGCGTCAAAAGAGGCGAGCGTATTCCTTTTCAAATCCAGTTTTTTGAATCGCTTGGCAATGCTGAATTGAAGATGATATGGAGAGAAAAGAAGAGCAGTGAAGATGTATTAAAAAAGGCATTGTCACAAGCAGAAAAAGCAGACATGATTTTGTTTGTGGCGGGGATAGAGGAAGGGGAGTTTCAAGACCGATCCTCATTGAATTTACCGGGAGAACAAGAGCATTGGATCAAGGCATTGGCAGCAACTCAAGCACAAATGGTGGTGGCCATTAGTGGAGGAAGTGCAGTAGAAGTAACGCCATGGATAGACCAAGTGGAATCGCTGGTACACATGTGGTATGGTGGTGAACAACAAGGACAAGCATTGGTAGATATTTTAAGTGGATTTTTTAATCCATGCGGGAAGTTGCCCATCACTTTCCCTATGCATGAAGGGCAATTGCCGTTGAGCTATTGGCATGAGCCTACAGGTCGCGGAGATGATTACATCGACGGGACAGGTTGGCCCATGTATCCTTTTGGCTATGGTTTGAGTTATACCACCTTTGATTATGGAGTTGTAGAATATGACAATCGTTATAAAGATGTTTTGGTATTGCCCATTACCAATACTGGACAAATGGACGGTGCTGAAATTGTGCAATTGTATGTTCAAACACGTTACAGTAGTAGTTTGCGTCCTATTGTTCAGTTGGTTGATTTTCAGAAAGTGTTTGTTCGCAAGGGAGAGACCATTCAAGTGCGATTTGATGTTCACAATCTAAAAGGCAATTTTAATTTATTCAATGAGAATCCGGATCAACTTGTTTGGGCAATTGGATCTTCTTCACGTAATTTGAAGACCAAAATTGAGATTCGTTAATCAATGAGGATGCTCATTTGCTTTTGTCCTTGTGCAGTTGTCATTCTCAATTGGTAAAGACCAGGTGCAAATGAAGAGCAATCAATAGGTGTTGGGATTGCTGAGGTGTAAATCACTTGACCAATCGCATTGATAAGTTGTATGTTAAAACAACCTTCACATTGGATGTTCAAAAGACCAGAAGTAGGGTTGGGATAGGCGCTCCACTCTCGTTCTGTTTCTTGCATTCCCACTGTATTGATGTTCATCTCATCTGTGCATCCGTTGGCGTCGGTCACTGTTACAGTGTAAATTCCTTCAGCTACATCAGGTAAAATATCGCCTTCATAATTGCCAGGCGTCCAAAGAAAACTATACGGTGCTGTACCTCCATTGGCTATGGCAGTGGGTTGTGGAGCATTGCTGTTGATGAAGACATTGAGCAGGCTGGGTTGCTGTAGGATAAAATTGAATGTTCTGAAACAACCATCATCATTGGTAACGGTAACGCTGTAATTGCCAGCATCAATTCCTGTGACATCTTCATTGGTTCCCAAATTATTGCTCCATTGCAACGAACTGATGTTTTGCGAAGGAGCGAAAATCAAATCAAACCCACCATCCGATGCGCCAAAGCAACTGGGTAAATCGGGAATGGTGGTAAATGTGATGTATTGACCTTGGATAATGTTAATCTCATCCTTTTGCATACACCCGTGCTCGTCCCAACCTTGGACCCAGTATTCTCCGGGCTCGTTGATTTCTAGGAAGGAGTAAACGGATGAATCGCTCCACAATTGATAATCCAAATTGTGGTTGGTTGTCAAATACAACAACTCATCCAAACAAATCAATGAATCGGTGGAAGCGATTTCTAGCGGTGATTGGCAAGGGAGCATGTTGTACTTAGACAAGTAAGGATAACTAGCGCCGTTGATTCCGTATGGTTGAGGCAATGAATCTGTCCATCCAAAATAGGCAGGTGCTTGGATGCTCCCGCTGGTATTGCCACCAATATACATGTCATCGGTGTAAGGGCAGTAAGCCATGCCATTGACAAATTGCCAACCGAGGCCTGTGATGCCATCCATTCGATCAATGGAGTCCGTTTGAGAATTGATGCGGTAAAACCAACCGTCGCGATCTTCCAACCCACTACTGCTCACTGTTCCATAGGCTGTGGTGACTTCATATCGCAACATCCCACCAACCCAAACATTTCCTTGTCCATCGGCTTCTAAAGCTAGCGTATTGCAAAGTTTGGATCCATGCATTGTCCAATACATGTCTTCATTTCCTTCTGTATCCAGTCGAATGGCAGTCGTAGCCCAATCACCAGGTGGTGTCAAAATCGAGTCACCCGCAAATGTCCATTGCCCTAGGCTATTGAAAGAGGTATAAACCCTTCCCAAATGGTCAACAGCAATGTCCTCTAACAAATCGCTGCCAATGGAGCCACCAGTCCAAGCCCATAGCGGATCCCCATCCATTGTCCATTTTTCAATCAGGGCATCATAACCTGCAGAAAATTCGGGATAATAATTGGGGCGAATGGTGTCCCCATAAAAAATGTACTCACCGCCTGCTGTAAATCCAATGTAAAAACTATCGTCTATGGATTGCTTCATTTTGGCCTTCGAGTAGAATTGGCTGCTGGAGTAGGTTGGGCCGCATGATCTGATCCATTGTCCGTTTCCATTGGCATCAAAGCGCGCGATGAATTCTTGCATGTACCAACCTTCAGATGGAGCTTGCAGCGTTAAGTTGCCGTATTGGGCTGTATTGTTTCCGCGTCCGCTCACGATAACGCCACCATCATTGGTGACCATCACGTCCGTTCCCTCCTCGTCCCAAACATTGGCACCATTAACTGTCCATTGCAAAACACCATCTTTGTTGTACTTGATCAGGAAAAACTCTCTACCTCCTGCATTACCAAGCATGGTGGTGTTTTCCACGGTGAGGTTGCCAAAATAATGGCCTGTAATGAACACATTTCCCTCGGCATCGCAATCAATTCCATTGACCTGATCCCAATAGAGCGATGAAATCTGGTTGGCCCAAATGGCGTTGCCCGTGCTGTCCATTTTAATGATCAGAACATCTTCAACTGAGGCAGAAGAAAAGGTTTCACCAGCAACAGTCATTACTGCATTGAATTGGATGGCCACAAAAACATGACCGCTGTCATCCGTGCAAACAGCATTGAAATTGTCCTCGTCAGAATCTGTCTGGAACCATTTGGCCCACTCAAAGTTTTGGGAGAAAGCCGCAGGAGACAGCAGGAGTAACCAAGCAAACAAAATCGAAATGCCTTTCATATTAAAAGTTTTTCCAAAGAAAATACTTTTTGTTGAGATGATATGTTAATGGGGTAAAAACAAAAAACCCCCACTTTCGTGAGGTTTTTCTTAGTGATCCCGCTGGGACTCGAACCCAGGGCCCATACATTAAAAGTGTATTGCTCTACCAGCTGAGCTACGAGATCGCCTGTGCAATTTTGCGGGTGCAAATATACACGGAATCATTTTAAATCAAAATCTATTTCAAAAAAAAATATTTAGGCAACCAAATTGGCCATTAGGAGGTCTCAAAATTAAGCCCTATATTTGAAAACTTGTGAAATCAAAAATTATGAAAAACGTATTTCTACTGTTCTTTGGAGTGTTGACCATCTCATTGTCCGCTCAAGTCAATGTTCCGGATGCTTTTGTACAAGAAAAAGCCTATGTGATGACTTATCATCCTGAGAAATCAGCTGGTCTTGAAGATATTTCCAATCTTTTTCCCAATGGAGTAACTTGGTCTCAAGAGTCCATGGGTCAAGTGGAACTGAGTCATTTGTTTGCCACTATCAAGCCTTTGGACAAATTCCAGAACTTCAGAATTGGTGACAGCGGATATGTGGTGATGGTCAACAATCGCCAGCGCATTGAACGCATGTACCAGGGTTCAATCAACAAAAAGAAATAACGCAAACCCACGCCCTTCGTGGGCTTTTTTTTTGAATCATGATTAAAAAAATATCATCGGTCATTGCATTGGCCACCTTCATTTTTATTTCTGGCATCACCACTGAGGCACAAGTGCTGATCAATGAGGTGATGAATAATCCCGCTAATGCGTGCGATGGTTCTTGTATGCCCAGTACCAGCGAATGGACGGAATTGATCAATGCAGGAAATTCAGCGGTAGACATTAGTTGTTACATCATGACCGATGGCGATTGGTCTGTGACATTTCCTCAAGGAACCATTTTGCAGCCTGGACAATTGTTCACCATTGGTTCTGGTAATTCTGGAATAAGCAATTTGGATTTGAATATCGCAACATGTGGATGCACCAGTGGCATGGCCAACAATATTGGTGTATTCACCAACAGCAATGAGCAATTGGTTTTGGCTAATCCTACTGGCACTGTAGTTCATGGCGTCTATTGGGGGAATGGTCAATTTATGCAAACGCCTTCATTTACAACCAACGATTTGTTTGGTTGTGGAGCTGTAACTGTTAATTTATCCATTGACGATCCTGCCATCTCTCAGATTGCCGGAGGTAACTCAGATGGACAATCTTTTTCAGCCCAATGCGATGGCTCAGGTGTTCTTTTCAGCGGTGATGCAACACCCTCTGCAGGCTTGTTGAATTTTTCCGCACAGCCTTTGGTGGTCAATGCGAATATTCAAAATGAAATTTGTCCCAATACGGGTTCAGTTGTTTTGAATCCATCAGGTGCTGGACCTTTCACGTTTGCTTGGCAAGATGCATTGGTTGGAAATACAAGCAATGAAGCCAATGGATTGACGGCAGGTTCTTGGTCTGTTCAAGTTACGGACAATGGTCAATGTGGTTACACTGAGACCTTTTCTTTTGATGTTTTGGACCAATCTACGGGTTGTGTTTTGCCTGACTCTTCTGTTTTAGATGGCAATTCTAGTGTTTCACTTTTGTGCAGTGAAGGCGGATCTGCTTACATCACAGACAATGGTGGAGCCAACGGTAACATGACTGCTCAACCCGGGCAATCTTATCAGAGTTTAGAAATTTGTAGCGACTCTTGGGATGTGAATACACAATTGACTTTGAACAATTGGATATTTAATTTCAACGGACTTTCAGGTGATTTGTTCATGGTTTATGCTGGTCCATTCAGTGAGATTGAACAATACATGGGCAACAACCCAGCAACGTTGTTGACTTCTCCTGCGGCACAAAACGTTGTCTTCAATAGCATGAATAGCCCTGTAGGATCAGATTCCACTTTGGTTGTTTCTGATACCTGTTATACGCTGATTACCTACCATATTCCAGGCAATGTTCCTTCGCCTGGCTTTGAGGCATCAGTGAATTGCATCGAGCCTTTGTCATGTCTTTTGGAATTGAGCCCCATCATTGTTAATGATTGTGATACAGTCAATCAGGTTTACAGCATTGACTTTGATATTGTTTTGAATAACACGGTTAACAATACGTATGACGTCGCTCTGAGTTTGGATGGGGTGGCAGTTGATACAGTGAATGTTGTCTCAGGTGAAGTTTTTTCCTATAATATGTCAGGTATTGCAGCTGATGATGGATCCAATCACGTTGTATTTGCTGAGGTTTTGGGTTCTCCCGGATGCAACACAGAAGAGTTTTACGCGAGTGTGGGTTGTTTGATAGATTGCAATACACAGGCAGGAACCGGAATCACTGGTCCTACCACGCGCTTATTGTGTTTTGGACAAAATCAAACTTGGACTGCAACAGGAAGCGTTGTTTCATCTGCCGATGTCAATGATCCAAACATCATTTACAACCCAGGAATGGCTTGGGCCATTTTTACGGATATGCCCACCATTTTCAGCGGAAACGTTACAGCTGATCCTGCTTATGCAGGTATTTGGCCTGCTTCCATTTCAGCGATTGATGGAACCTACCCTTTTAACTTCATGAACAATACAGCCAACGGCGGTGCCATGAACAATATCCTCACCGGTAATATTGGTTATCCAGCGCCTTTGCATTTTTATGTTGCTCCAGTAACTTTGTATGATCAAACAACAGGAACCATTTATGTTCCCGGTGCTTGCTCATCTATTGGGGATGTGGTAGAGATTACCATCGTGCCCGCTATCAATTATGTTTTGCCAACATCTAGTTGCTTGGATGGCACGGTGACATACAATCCAACACAAGGTGATCCAGCTGTGAATGACAATTATTTTCAACTTTCAGGTTTGACTCCCAATACCGTTTTTGCCACTCCTATCGGAAATTTGACCAATGGTGCAGATTTGACGATCGGAGGATTGGTGAATGGGGATGTTTTTAGTTTCACCTTGACAGACACTTTGGGTTGTGCTATTACAATAAATGGAGGCCCTTTTGTGGGCGACCAAACACCTAGCTCTCCTGGCGTTCCTGAAATTTGTCAATCTTCAGATCCTGTTCAGTTGCAAGCAACACCTGCTGGTGGTGTTTGGAGTGGACTGGGTGTAGATGCCAACGGAATTTTTGATCCAGATTTGGTGGGTACTTTTGGTAGCTTCACAGTGACTTATACAACTTCAGGTGACTGTGGTGGATCAATTGATATCGTGGTTCCTGTATTGACCAATGACAATTGTGTGGAAGGCGAAGTAATCGGAATCGGTGAACCTCTCATTATTGCTTGCGGTGGTTTTTTGACCGATGATGGTCTTCAACCCGCTGATTACTCTCCCAATTCCAACGATACTTCCGTAGTTTGTCCTGATCCCGCTTATCCTTTGCCTCAAATCACGGCTTTGGATTTCAACGTTTTTGATTTGGGATTTGGTGACCAGTTATCCATTTACAATGGAGACAATGCCAATGCCACGTTGATAGGTACCTACACTGGTGCAGATATTCAAAATCAAAGTTTTTACAGTACAGATCCATCCGGTTGTTTAACCGTTGTGTTTACATCAGATGCCGACGCCAGCGTGGGTAACTTCAGTGCGGAGATTAGTTGTGGTATTCCATGTCTCAACCCAGCTGTAGTGGTTACTACAACAGAGGGGCCAGCCCCAGCTCGAATCTGCCAGCAAGGAGAAATTACTTTTAATGCCTCAGCAACTGAATTCTTCAACGACGGAATTTATGAATCTCATATTTGGGAGTTTGGTGATGGTTCTGTGGATACAACGAGCTGGCCTGTGGTTGATCATACATTTGATGCTGAAGGTGGTTACATGGTTCAATTGTATGTGACCGATACCAATGGATGTACCAACTCGGTGTTGATTGATTACTTGGTTTTTGTTTCTACCACACCAGTGATACAATTGGCTACATCTGAAACGGATAATAAAATTTGTACAGGTGTGCCACTGTCTTTGTTGAGCAATTACAATGAAGTCAACTGGTCCAATGTGCCGACAAATCCAATTGATGGATTTTTGTTCATCCCAGATGATCAGTCACAATGTTTCAGTGACACCATTACCTTCCAAGGTTTCCCTGGGAGTCCTGTCATCTCCTCTGTGAATGATATCGTGGATGTATTCCTCAATTTTGAGCACAGTTATATGGGGGATATCAATATCACCATTAGTTGCCCTGACGGATCATCGGTTGTATTGCACAACAATGGTGGGACGTCAACAGAATTGGGCGAACCCATTGATGTAGATGCGGACCTAACACCCGGGGTTGGTTATGATTATTTCTGGACACCTCAAGCGACGAATGGCACATGGGTACAAAATGCTAGTCCAGGCAATGCGTTGCCTTCGGGAACCTACGAACCCATAGAGCCTTTCACCAACCTGTTAGGATGTCCAATCAACGGCGACTGGATTTTGGAGATTTGTGATGTATTGGGTTCTGATAATGGATATGTATTTGATTGGAACGTTCACTTCCCGGAAGAGTTTTATCCAGACACCATCAGCTTTACCCCCGTTATTGGCATGGCTTGTGACTCTTCTTATTGGACCACAAGCAACAATGTGGCTATTGCCAACCCAGGTGGAGAATGTGATTCCATAGATGTAATTGTCAATGCTGCAACTTCCAACACGTATATCTATCACGTCATAGATAATCATGGCTGCGAATACACAGATGAAATTACGGTTGAGTTTTATTCAGCACCTTCTGTAGAATTGGGACCATTGACCAATTATTGCAACACTGCTCTGCAATTGCCCAATACTGCTTCTGGAAATCCGCTAACCAACCCGGCTCAGGGAATCACGTATGGTTATGCATGGACCAGTGATTCCATTCAGTTCCTTTCTGCCACCAATATTGCCAATCCT
>CAMCTV010000053.1 GCA_945878635.1 Chryseobacterium gleum
CGGTAACGTTGCTCAATCTTGAATTTCCCAATGACCTGAATCAATGTCACCTGAGGCCATACTCTCAGCTCGTCGTTGTTTTTGGGTTCAACAAAATTTCCACCCTCTCTGTATGTTTGATAGCTTCCTGCACCAAGTGCAAGGCGCATCGCATTGTTCAGTTTGTAATTGACACCTCCCTTGTATTCGTAATAATGAAAGTGATCATAAAACTTTAATGATCTCAACTGTGCTTCCCCAAAGAAGCTGAGTTTAGGCGTATGGTTGTAATTGATGTTGATGATATTCCAACTTCCTATTTCATCTTTTTGAGCCATTGAAATGAAAGGACTACAAAGAGCCAAGAGTATTTACTAATTCTTATGATAATTTCACGGATCATTAGGTTGTTATGAAATTGGTTATGGTAAATTTAACCTATGCCGTTAAAATGAGATAAATCGTTTTAATAAAGTGAGGTTGCTCTGTATCAGCAACATCAGTTTCTCTTTGTTTGCCATCTTCAGCGAGCATTTTCAACTGTCCGATTTTTTCGGACAGTTCACTTCCTTCCTTTTTCAGCTTCGCTTTTAGATCGCTCCAATACTTTCTCGGTCGGTCAGTACCTGTCAAAATCTCAATCACATCAATGATAGATAAATAGTACTTTTCTTGTTCTGCATCCCAAATGATGCGAACTTGCTTTTCTTCAAACAATTGGATGGCTGTTTCTTTTGTCATAGCGATGATGGTTAATGTCTTTAATACTCTCAACTATTCATACAATCAAAAGTAACATAGAAGTTATAAGGTGGTCACGCATAAATTATAGGAGTAAGGTTTGGTTGTCGGATAAATAGAATTTCGAAACCATCATGATTTCACAACTTTCCTCACCAACTCCCTCAATACCCCCTCATCCAAATCTTTCATCTTTCCAAATCGTATGGCATATCCCGTTATCTTGGCTTTGCCCAATCGAGTGCCCAAAAAATCAACTAGAAATTTTTTGTCTTTTAAACCCAATATATGAATCGATAGCCCCGTGCTATTGGCGCTAATCCCCAAACGAAAAGTATCTTGAAAACTTCCATCGGCATAGGTTAGTCGGCATTGCCCAAATCCTATCGTGGGGTTAGCAATAACTTTTCCTTGTTCATTTTTGCCATCAAAGAAATGGTTGTCTTTGCTCTTGATCTCCTCTTGAATCAACTGATACAGCCTTGAAAGCTCTGCTGATTTTTCAAGGGATAGTGTGGCCAAATGATGTGATATTTTTTCTGCTGTTGTCATGAGCTTGTTGCAACAAATATAAATTTCTAGCGCATTCAAATAAATTGGAGTTGTTACTGAATGTCCTATCTTCCCCAAATGTGTTTCTCTTCAACCGTTAGTTTTTCCGCCGGCATTGCATTAACTGCAGTGGGTGCCTATACCCTGAAAAAGTCAGAGTCCAATGATGAGCGTCCTTTCGCCGCCATCCCTTTGCTTTTTGGTATTCAACAAATACTAGAAGGCTTTGTATGGCTCAGCCTGCAGGATAAAATCGGAGGTCCACAAGAGGCTCAAGCCTTTATCTATTTGTTCTTGTTCATTGCCCAAGTGCTTTGGCCTTTTTGGGTTCCACTTTCGATCATTCAAATGGAGAAAAAGGGAAAGGTCAATACCTTTGAAAAAACGTTGCTTATACTGGGCTTCTCATTGTCTTTGTATCTGGGCTATTGCCTTTGGCATTATCCGGTTTCCGCCAAGATTGAAGAGCACCACATTTTGTACATTCAACATTATCCCAAAAGTATCGCTTGGTTTTCTGGTATTCTGTATACGGTAGTGACTATCCTTCCTCCTTTCTTTTCTAAAATGAAATACATGTGGACCCTTGGCTCTCTGATATTCGTATCCTATGGGGTTGCCGCTTTGTTCTATGAAGGTTTTGTGGTCTCTGTTTGGTGCTTCTTTGCATCTATTATCAGTGTGGCTGTTTGGTTTATCTTACAACAATACCACAAGAATTTAAGCCGTATTTAACTAAATACTGATTGGATTGGATTCTATTTCTATTGTTTTTTATGACAATAAAATACAACCTCTCTTGGATTCAATCCAGATCTTAATTGTGAACGGGTAGGAGTAAATTCTTCCACCTCAAATCCTGCTGATTCAAGTCGTTTGGGATAGTCATTACCATAAACGCGGACATGATCGTTTTGTCCAAAATGCTTCTCTCTTTCTTCAGATGATTGGATTGTCCTATCCTCGTAGGTCTTGTCTATTTTTCGAGAGATGGGAACTTGTAGTATGGCACTACCGCCTGGTTTCAGAACACGATGCAACTCCCTCATGGCGATTGAATCTTCCTGGATGTGTTCTAGCACATGATTGCAAATGATCCAATCAAATTGCCCTTCCGGAAATGGCAGCGCTGTAATGTCCATATTTTGCACGGAATCATCATATTGATATCCTGCCATGTGCCGATCTCCCTGTACATAAGTTTTCGTTTGCTGTTTGGCAATCCATTGAGACAAATTCCATTCTGGAGCAATGTGTAAAATGTTCAACTGAGTCCATGTCGACGTTGGTATTCTCTCTCGTAGGAAAACATAAACCAACCGTTCTCGGTCATTGCAGCCACAACCAACACAGATGTTTTTTCTTCTTCCCGCGCCAATAATCTCCAATTCTTTATTCACCTCTGCATCAACACCTGAATAGGCCCAATCTCTGCATCTGTATTGACAAATGGGACATTGGAAGGTTGTTCCTGAATACAATATTTTTTTGATGATTTTTCTGATCATGCAGCCTTATTCAAAGTCTATTCTGTGAGAAACTTGTTTCAATGCAATTTATGAATTTCCCCGAGAAAGAAAATGTATTGTCGAATGGGATATTAAAAAACCCGCCGAAGCGGGTTTTAAGTTGTAAGAAAAGATTATTTCTTTTTCTTTGGATCTTTCTTTGGAGCTGGTGCTGGAGCAGGTTCAACAGGCATGCTGATGGGCATTTCCAACATTTTCTCCTCAACTACGGGCGTGTGATAAAAGGTTAACTCATCCACAATGTTTTTTCCCCCCATCAACTTCTCAACCACAAACAACACATAACGGATGTCAACGCAGATGGTTCTTTGTAAATCTTTTTCGTAAGCAATATCACCGCTCATCGCTTCCCAGTTTCCGTCAAAGGCCAATCCTATCCAGTTGCCGTTGGCATCCATAACAGGACTTCCTGAGTTACCTCCAGTGATGTCCAAATCACCGATGAAGCAAGTAACCAATTCTCCTTTTTCGTTGGCATATTGACCAAAATCTTTGTTCTTGATCAGCTCGATCAATTTGTCTGGAACAACAAATTCTGGATTGCTATTGTCCCATTTTTCGAGAATCCCGTTGGTGGTGGTGTAGTAATCATAAATCAAAGCATCTGCAGCCTTGTAATTCTTGATTTTACCATAAGTGACACGCATTGTACTATTGGCATCAGGAGCCAATTGACGGGTTTCCATTTTGCGGTAACCTGCCACAAACTCACGGTAACCTTTGTTGAATTTGCCAATTGGATTCTTGGCTCTAATGCCATCTGCAAATTCGGCAGAGGCTGCAGCTATTTGAATTCCCAAATCTTTATTCAATGTTTTTTCTGATGGATCAGACAAGAAGGCTTTCAAAAATGCATCATTCATGACCATGCTGGTTTTGAAAATTTGCGCAGCCAATTTGGCCGTGTTCCCCTTGTATTTTTTAACCAAAATGGTTTTCATCCATTCGGGATGTTGCTCGGCATCAATATTCTTTCTGAACAAATCCACCAAGGCAACAAAGACTGCTTCATCAACTCTGGCATTGTATTCTTTTTTAAAGGCCTCCTGACCTGCCAAAATTTCTTTCTCCATTTCAATGCGTTTGGAGCGATCGGTTTCTTTTAAATAAGCAGTTAATGCTCCTTTCAACTCTACTGCGTGTCCCATGAACTCAGCGCCACCGGCCAAACACAAACCTGCATAAGTGGATAAAACAACTTGTCCGTCCCACTCGCTGTGATACTCTTTAATCAATCCCAATGCATTGCCATATTCTTTCTTACGGTCAGCATCACCCGCATCAACCCAATTGTGAAATTGATTTTCAATTCTCAACTTCTTGGACTTAACATCCAGTTTCTTCAAACCTTGTGTCTGTCCAATGTAATATTTCCAAGTGTTGGCAATGCTAGCGTATTTTGCCGCATACATCAAGCGAATGGCAGGATCCTCATCCATAAACGTTTTCCACGTTTCCAACTTGGTTCCAAATCCATTGATGATAGCAGGATTGCGGCCGCTAATCGCTTGTTCAATTCCAAAAGAAGTCAAGTATCTACTGGTGCGCCCGGGGTAACCCATGATCATTGCGTAATCACCCTCTTTGACTCCCTCAATATTTGTTTTCAAGTGATACTTGGGTTGGTAAGGTTTATTGTTAACAGAGTAGGGCGCAGGTTCATTTTTCTCATTGGCATAGATACGAATCATGCTAAAGTCACCTGTATGCCTCGGCCACATCCAGTTGTCGGTATCACCACCAAATTTCCCAACGCTTTCGGGAGGATTTCCTACCAATCGGATGTCATTGTATGTCTGATAAACAAACAAGTAAAACTCATTGCCATAAAAGAATGATTTTACTTCTGGCTCATACTTGCCATCCATTTTGTTGCGTGCCGCAATTTCTTTGGTCTTAGCAGCAATGGCTTTGTCTCGCTCTTGCTCAGTCATTTCAGGTTTTACAGCGCCCAAAACCTCTGCAGTTACATCCTCAACGCGGATCAAAAAGCTGATGGCGAAATTTGGGATGGGCAATTCTTCTTCAAATGACTTGGCACAAAATCCATCTTGCAAATAGTTCTTGTCTACAGTAGAGAGCGTCTGAATGCCGTCATAAGCACAATGGTGGTTGGTGAAAATCAATCCTTGTGCGCTCACCACCTCACCGGTACAACCGCCGTAGTTCAAGCGAACGATTGCGTCTTTCAAGCAGGCTTGATTGATGCTGTAAATTTCTTCTTGGGTCAAATTTAATCCCATGTTGGTCATCTCCGCATGTTGAATGCGGTTCATGAGTGCAACCACCCACATGCCTTCCGTGGCTGTTGCAAAAAAGGACAACGAAACCGCGACGGCCGTTAGCCAAATTTTCATTTTAGTCATTTTATTTATTGTTGGTTAATGATTTCCAAGTTGATGTTTTGATTTGCTCGTCGAGCCAAGCAGAAAGGTCTTTATATCCATTGGGGTATTGGTACCTGCATTTCACTGTCTTTAAATTATCACCCTTGGTGTAGCCGATGTACATCGAAGGAAGATCGGTTACCGACGGATTATCGAAACTTTTGGGCGCATTGTAAATGTCCAATTCACGCATTTTACGATCAATTACCTCCAATTGCTGCACATTCCAATTGGTGGTTTGTGTTCCTTCAACCATTGCATTTCGTACTCCTGTGTAATAGACCTCTCCATCCATCTTGACCACCATGGTGAAAACGGGACAAACGCCAAAGCAGGGTGTCTTTTTATACAACAATAAGGTGTCGTGCAAATCATAAGACGGTACCAAATAATTGTCCATGGCTTTGGGAGCATGCTGCCCTTCATTTCGTGGCAATCGCCCGCTTCTTAGACATCCAGAGCAAGCTACCAAGAAGATGAAACTCACTAAAAAAAGAGAGGCGTTTCTCATCACTTCAATTTTTTCTTTTGGTCTTCCAATTTCTTTTTTTGTGCATTTTGCATTTCCTCTAAACGTTGTTGGAAGCTGGATTTTTTTACCGGTTTTTTCTTATTGTCATCAATGGCCGCTCGGATACTATCTTCATTGATGAAGTACTTTTTAATGGCCCACATTTGACCGATGGACATCATGTTGGCTGCGAAATAATACATGGTCAAACCAGAGGGCATGCTGTTAAAGAAGAACAGCATCATGAAAGTAAAGATGTTCATCATCACATTCATGTTGGGCATTCCAGGTTGCGTCATGGCCGGTTGAGAACTCATGTTCATTCTGGTGTACAAAAAGGTAGATGCTGTCATCAACAGCGTAAACAAACTGACGTGCGCTCCATAGAAAGGAATTTCAAAAGGCAAGCTCAAAATCGAATCATAGGCAGCCAAATCTTCAGCCCACAAAAAACTTTTTCCACGCAATACAATCTCAGCAGGGAAGAAGCGGAACATGGCGTACAATACAGGCATCTGGATCAACACCGGAATACATCCGGCAAAGGGACTAACGCCCAGCTGACGATACAAGGCCATTTGCGCTTGCTGTTTCTCCATGGGGTCCTTGTTCTCGAACTTCTTGTTCAATTCATCCAGTTCAGGCTTGATGGAACGCATCTTGGCACCGTTCAATAAGTTTTTCCAAGTGATGGGGAACAATACCATCTTGATAACCAAAGTGACAATCAAAATGATGATTCCAAAACTACCAATCCAAGAGGACAAGAACCAAAACAAAGGACGAACCGCATATTTGTTTACCCAACCAATGATGCCCCACCCATAATCGATGATGCGATCAAACTCTGCCACTTGTGTGGCATCCAATATCCCTTGCTCGTTGGGCCCAAAGAAAAACTGCAATTGAGCTTGACCAGTGCTCAAATCCACCGGAAGTTGAGCGTTGAAGATTTTGGTGTGTATGGTGTCATTTTCAGGTGTCATAACACGCAACAAAGCGTTTTCTCCAAAACCGTTGTTGGAGATGACTGCAGCACTGAAATAGTTCTGTTTAAATGCCACCCAGTTTATTTTTTCTTCAATAATCTTTTCGTCACCCGCCGTCTCACTCAGGTAGTCGCGGTCCATACCCATTGGGGTGTAGAAGATAGAACTTCTGCTTCTTTCGCTTTGAATCCCCTTTTCATTGTGCATGCCTGCTGTTTGCCAGTGCAATTGAAAATTACCTGGCGCATTGTCCCAAGTATTGTCTAAGTTGGTTTTCTTGACATCGCATTGCACCAAGTGAGAGCCCTTGGCCAAGGAATAGGTAACGGAAAATTGCTTACCTGTGCTATCAGCCAAAGTCAAGGTCAATGATTGATTGCCTTGATTGTCAGACACAACTTCATTGGCTTTGAATACAAAGCGCCAAGATCCTTGCTCTCCTTTCATCTTGTCTTTCCAAATCCAATTCATTTGGTTTTGGGCAGGATCAAACAGTTGAATATCTTTTTTACCCCAATAGGTTTTGTATTCTTCTGATTTCAATGTTACACCATAGATGTTGGCTCCTTTGTGGTTGATGACAACTTTAATCTTGTCATTCTCCAATACGGATTGTCCTGGCTTTTCAAAAACCTGAGCACCAAAAACGCCATACTTTTCAGTGGCATCTGTGGGCAATATGCTTGGAGAAGCCTGTGCAGGTTCATTGTAGGTGGAGTTTGGCTTTGGGGATGTCGTCTTGACTTCCTTGGGCTGATTGGCCAGAGTCAGGGCCTGTTGCTCAGCATCTTCTTGTGCTGTTTTGGCATTGTACCAAGAAACACCAAAAGCCAAGGCCAACATGAGGACCAGACCAATGATGGAGTTTTTATTGAATTCCATTTAATCTTTTAAAATATGAATAGTGCGCAAAAGTCGTAATCTTCTAGCCTTTGAACAAGTTTTTTAATCAACTTTGTGACCACAATGCAAAACATTTCTCCAAGAACCATTTTTATGCGATTGTCCACTGCGGTTGTGGTGGTGTTGCTTTTGCTTGTTTTGTCCCTGCTGTATGGCTCTGCGGGTTGGTCTTGGGATTTGGAAAATTGGTCATCTGCCATTTTTTGGGAGCTCAGATTGCCCCGAAGTCTGATGGCCTTGCTGGCTGGCGCTGGATTGGCCTTGGCCGGTTATTGGATGCAATTGCTGTTCAAAAATCCGCTCGCCAGTCCATCGGTATTGGGAGTGACCAATGGGGCTTCCTTGGGTGTTGCTTTTATCACCATGGCCGCTCAGCAGATCTGGGGCTATAATTTCCCTGAACTCACACTCCTGGCTGCTTTTGCCGGAGCCATGGCTGTCTTGTTATTGCTGGCTTTGGTTCGGGTGAGGTTAAATAACCTGACCTCGTTGCTCATATTTGGTGTGATGTTGGGCCATTTGGCAGGGGCCTTGGAGACCATTTTTCAAAGGGCTGCTGCCCGAAATGATTTACCCAATTTGATTTATTGGTCGATGGGAAGTTTTTCAAAAGTTTCAATGCCGCAGGTTGTTTGGTTGTTGATGTGTTTGATTTTCGTCGTTTTTATTGTCATAAGAAATCACAGGTCAATAGATGTTTTTTCATTGGGCGAGCGCATCGCTGTTTCGATGTCTGTATCTCCAGGTGGCGTCTCCAATGTGTTAATTTTTTGCTCCGGTTTGTTGACGGCTGTGATTACCGCTTTCTGCGGCCCCATCGCATTCATAGGACTTGCAGCACCGCATTTGGCAAAATTGTGGTGGCCATACCGCACGCAATTGCGACTTATTCCAGCAGTTGCGATTACCGGAATGTTCATCGCATTGTTTTGCGATGTGGTTGCCCGTTTCATGGATTTGCCCATCAACGCCATTACATCCTTAATTGGAGCCCCTTGGGTCATGTGGTGGTTGTATCAAAATAAAACACAACGTCATGGATAAAGGCATTGAGATACCCGCCATTCATCAGCGCGCCTTTGAGGGTGCCATGGAATTTACTGGCGCCAATCTCCATTGGGGAGAATCTGCCGCCATTGCCGGAAGGAATGGTTCCGGAAAGACGGTTTTGCTCAAAGCGTTGCTTTACAAAATGAAAAAAAACGTAGGTTGGGTAAGCAATTACCGTGAACCTTTTTTGGATATGCGGGTACAGGAAGTTATTGAAATTGCGCAGATGAATCAATCCAATTTAAAAACCGAAAGTATACTCCAGGCGTTTTCATTGCTAAATCTCAGAAATCATGGTGTCAATGTACTGAGCGACGGGGAGTTTATGCGGTTGATGCTGGCCAGGGTTACAGCCCAAGATCCTGAGGTTTTTCTTTTGGACGAGCCGGATGCCCATTTGGATTTTTACTACAAACAAGAATTGAAATCAATCGTTCAAGATTGGTTGAGCAGTGGAAAAGTGGTTATTTATTCAACCCATGATGAACAATGGGTGAATAAGGCCAATCAGCTGTGGTGGGTCGAGAATGGGAAAGTTACTTTTGAAGATGCAGCTCAATTTGAATTCCAAAAAATTGGTAATAGATAAGAACAACAGATACGAACAACTATTTTAGAAAAATGAAAAGATTATTGATGAGTATCTCCTTGGTCGCTGTAACAGCGTATTCATGGGGACAGAAAAATGAAAAAACCATCTCGGCAAATATTGAAGAGGTGGTGGTGTTTACTGCGGGAGCCCAAATAACCCACATTGGTCAGGTTTCACTGAAAGCCGGAGAGAACATCATCAGGGTGAAAGGTCTTCCTGCAAGCCTTGATCCGCAGTCGATTCAAGTGAAAGGCAACAATGCCTACACCATTATGTCCACCAAACACCAAATTGTTTATGGTGACGAGTTGATGTCTCCCAAAGTAAAAGAACTCAGAGACAGCTTAGAAGAGATGCAGTTTAAGTTGGCTGAGATCCAAATGCAGCGTGATAACCTCCATCAGGAGAGAGCACTTTTAACCAATAATTATTCGATCAAGGGAGCCAACGCT
Organism: Chryseobacterium gleum; assembly: GCA_945878635.1. Classification (GTDB taxonomy): domain Bacteria; phylum Bacteroidota; class Bacteroidia; order Flavobacteriales_D; family Sanyastnellaceae; genus CAMCTV01. The sequence goes on from CAMCTV010000053.1 coordinate 9,686, forward strand.
GTGATTACTGCAGAGGATATCGTTGAAGTCGCTGACATGTTAAAGGAACGCCTCAAAGTAATAGGCTACAAGGGAATTGAATTAAATGGCAAAGAATCTAAGGTCCAAGAAACCATTGCAGCCATTCAGAATCGCTTGGCTGTATTGCAGTCCAATTCCAGCAACAATCCCAGTGTGATTGATTTGGTTTTGATTGCCAAGAATGAAACGCGCGGTGAAGTGAAGTTTCAGTATTTCGTGGCCAATGCCGGTTGGGTTCCCAGTTATGATCTCCGCGCAGATGATGTGAGTTCGCCCATTGACTTTTCTTACAAAGCCCGTGTTTATCAAAGTACAGGATTGGATTGGGAAGATGTGAAGTTGACCATCTCAACGGGTAATCCCTCAGTGAGCGGACAATTGCCGGTTCTGAATCCATGGTGGTTAAACATGTATGATCCAGCGGCAGTGGCTTACAAAACGGGAAGAAAAATGAAGGCTGATGCCTACGCCCCATCCGCGGCCCCCGTCATGCAACGTGAAATGTCACTAGAGGATAGCAATGGAGCTTCATACAATGAATTCAGAACCAGTGCCAGTTATACCCAAGTGAACAATAACGCAGTGAATACTGAATTTTCAATCTCTATTCCATACGATATTCCTTCTGACAATGATGGAGTAGAAGTGGTGATGCAGCACGATGCTGTAAAGGCGGACTATCGTTACGTGGCTGTTCCAAAACAGGATCCAAGCGCTTATCTTATGGCTTTCATGACCAATTGGGCTCAGTATGGATTGTTGCCTGGTGAAAGCAATATTTATTTCAGAGGAACTTTTGTAGGACAAGGATACATTGATCCAGCCATGGCCAATGATACTTTGATGTTGAACATGGGAAGAGATATGTCAGTAGTAGTGAAGAGAGATATGATCAAGGATTTTTGTAAAACAGGAACATGGGCAGGAAAGAAATGGGTAACCAAGGCCTATGAGATTACTGTTAAAAATCAAAAGACAGTGCCCATCAAAATTGAAATCGTTGATCAACTTCCAAAAAGCAACAACAGTGAGTTGGAAATCGTTACCGAAGAGATTAGTGGAGCAAAGTTGAATGAAGAGACAGGTGAGTTGCGCTGGTTGATGGAGATGACGCCCAATCAGATTGAGAAGAGGACAATTCGTTTCACCGTCAAGTATCCCCGGAAGATGATGGTGAATTTGTAAAGCAATACAAATCAAAAAGAAGCCCGCTCATTGAGTGGGCTTCTTTTTTTTAGGTAGACCATTCAAGATGAATGAAAGTTCGTTAATTGACGGCGCCTGGCCTTCACAAGGATTGTTCAGTGTAGATCCATAACAATAAAAGGATCTATAAACATGCAATGAAGTAGATAGGAAGATAAATGAAGTAAAAACATTAAACCACAAACAAGCCCACTTTGTTAAGTGGGCTTATTTTTTATTAGGTACACCATCCAGGAAGGATGAAAGTTCGTTTATTTATTCCGTATGCCCTTCAAAATGATTATTTGATTTGAATGACGTAACGGTATAAAGATGGATCTGAGTGCGCAATAAAGTAAAAACATCAAACCACAAAAAAGCCCACTCCGTTGAGTGGGCTTTTTAACCAAACAAACTAAGAAATTACTTACTTACTACAAACTTTACAGTTGAAGTTTCAGAACCATTTGAAACTTTAACGTGATACATTCCATTAGAAAGCTCGTTGTTGAATTCAATCATTTTGTTGATTGCTCCTTCAGCAACGATGTTCTCTTTTTGAATCATTCTACCTGTAGCATCCAATACCTCTACGCTCAAGTTGCCTTCGAAATTGGTTACAGACAACTGAACCATTTCACCGTTACTTGGGTTAGGATAAAGAGCAATGCTAGCATTGTTCAAAGCAGTTGTAGAGATTGTTCCTTCGTTTTCCAAAGTTGGCATTCCAGCACCAGCGATTGTGCGAACACAAGCAGGAGTAGCAGTGAATGCAGTGAAAGAGTTGTCAGCGTGCTTAGCGCGAATTCTCACATCATGTGTTTGACCTAAAGCAATTGCAGGAATCAAAGACATAGCCAAAATTCTTGATCCACCTACAGCACCATTCACAGAAGAAGCAATACCAGCTGATGGCAATACTTGAGTGAACTCCCAATTGTATTGAGAAGCACCGCAAATTGAACGGTTGGTAGCCAAAGATGAAGTCAAATATTTGTAAGTTGGACACTGATCGGCAGCACGAACAGTCAAAGCTGCTTCTGGAGCCAAAGTCATTGGACCTACAATAGTTCCGTTTGCAGTGATTGGAGTCAATGTTCCAAATGCATCAGGAAGGTTGTAATGAGCATCAACTGTTACATAATAAGTGATGTTTGAAGTTCCCAAGTTGGGAGCAGCAATTTTACCCAATTGACATACAGTAGAAGCAGTGGTAGCACTGGTACCAGCAGGAATGGCAAAAGACCAATCAGCAACTGAACCGTTTGAAGCATTGGCTTCAACGTTGAAACGCTTAACAGTGTAACCAGAAGCACCTGAACGGAACTTCGCTTTGAAGTTTTGACAAGTGTTAGCAAAGATTCCAGTATTGTTGGTATAAACACCTATGTCAGTTTGGCTACCGCGTAAGAACGCGATACGCATTGAAACTGTACCAGGAGTACTGTTGTTGTTGCGTACACAAACAGAGTAGTTGTCACCTGCAGTCAATCCATCAAACAACAAAGTCTCACTACCACCATCAGCGGCAGCACCTTGAGCACCTGGATGAACATCATTTTCAACAGCCATAGGAATCAATTGAGTTCCGCTAGTTGCTGGAGTTTCAAAAATGCTCAAATCATTGTCATCAGCTACAGCTGAAGAACCAGTCAATTGGATACGAACTGCGTTAGATTGAGCAGTAAAGTTGTACCATAGTTCCAAACCGATACCTGGATTTTCAACAGTGTTGGTTCCATTGGCCAAGTTTACAGAAATGTTGGATTGAGAACCAGTATTGAAAGTTCCGATGTTCAATACAGGAACGCTAGCATCAAAACCAGAAGAAGAACAAGACAAATCTGAACCAGAACAATCTTCGTCAATTCCGTTTCCGCAAACGTCAGTAGCACCTGGTTTGATCGCTGCATTGTTGTCATCACAGTCGCCAGCAGCTGTTGCGAAACCAGCACCAGGATTAGCACACAAAGATTGTGCAGCGCCAGTACCATAGTTGTCTCCATCAGCGTCAGTGAAGTAATTGTTGAAAGTCAAACCGTTGTCGATACCACCAGTACAGTTGTCATCAACACCATTACAAATTTCGTTTGCACTTGGGTTGATGGCTGAATTGGTATCATCACAATCAGTGTTGTTGGTAACGAAACCAGCACCTGGATTAGAACAAGAGTTGTTCGCTGCACCAGCACCAAAACCGTCACCATCAGCATCAGCAAAATAATCTACAGCTGTTGATACAACGGTAGTAATGCTGTTACTTGTAGCAGAACCAGAAGCATCGCAACCTCCAGCAGTCATGACAACAGAAACAACATCGTTATTGGCCAAAGCAGCGTTGGTATAAGTAGCTGCATCAGTACCAACGTTAGAACCATTCAACTTCCATTGGTAAGATGGAGTACCACCGTTTGTTGGAGTAGCTGTGAAAGTAACTGAAGTACCAGCGCAAATGTTGTTGTCAGCATCGTTAGAAGCAATCACAACTGAAGGAGTTGCACCGGCAGTTCTAGTTAAAGTTGGATGCGTCAATTGGTTGGCACCTGGAGTTCCGTGAACATAGTTCTGAGCAACACCTGTAGGGCTCAACAACTGAATGTTCAAAGTGAAAGTGAAAGTTCCATCCGTAGTGAATTGACCAACCAATACTTTATTGCTAGAAGTAGCACCGACGATACCACCCAAAGCAGCAATAGAACCATTGTTTACAGTGATAGATCCCAAAGAATTACCTGCAGTCAAGGCATCCAAAATAGAACCGTTCATTCCTAAAACGTTAGGAGTAGTGTAAGTTGTACCTGAAGAGGCCAACATTCCATCTTTACCTGTGGCTCCGGTGATTTGAGTGCCGAAACATCCACCAAGGGTATTGCCCAAAATAGCCTGAGCATGAGGGTTAGCAATACTTCCATCTGTATCTTCATCCTTTGGAACGCCAACTTTAGATGCAGCGGCTCC
>CAMCTV010000054.1 GCA_945878635.1 Chryseobacterium gleum
TCTGAGCACTACCACCAAGCGGTTCACCAGTTCAATGAGCACGGTATTGAATTGTCTGACGCGCCCAAAATCAATCTGAAACAAATGATTGCCCGCAAAGCTGGTGTCGTTTCAGATACCGTTAAGGGTATTCAATTTTTGATGAAGAAGAACAAAATCACTGTTCTTCACGGAATGGGCAGCTTTGTTGATGCGCACACCGTTGCCGTTGCAGGAGAGAAAGAAACACAAAACATTACCGGTAAAAACATCATCATTGCCACAGGGTCCAAGCCTGCCTCATTGCCTTTCATCAACATTGATAAAAAGAGAATCATCACCAGCACAGAGGCTTTGGAGATGACCGAGATTCCAAAACATTTGGTCATCATCGGAGGTGGAGTAATTGGTTTAGAGTTGGGCAGCGTTTATGGGCGTTTGGGTGCCAAGGTGAGTGTAGTAGAATTCATGGACGGCATCATTCCCACCATGGATAAGGCGTTGGGCAAGGATTTGCAAAAGTCTTTGACCAAATTGGGCTTTGAGTTTTATTTGTCTCACAAAGTAAAATCAGTTGAGAATACAGGTAAAAAAGTTGTTGTAAAAACAGACAACGCCAAAGGAGAAGAGTTGGTTTTGGAAGGAGATTACACGTTGGTTTCTGTAGGAAGAAAACCATACACAGAAGGACTAAACGCAGACAAAGCAGGCGTTGCCTTGGATGAGAGAGGACGTGTCATCACCAATGATTTATTGCAAACCTCACAGCCCCACATTTACGCCATTGGCGATGTGGTTAAAGGGGCGATGTTGGCCCACAAAGCTGAAGAAGAGGGCGTTTATGTAGCAGAAATTTTAGCCGGCCAAAAACCCCACATCAACCACCACTTAATTCCTGGAGTAGTTTATACATGGCCTGAAGTAGCCGCTGTAGGTTATACGGAGGAAGAATTGAAAACCAAAGGCATTGCCTACAAGGCAGGAAGCTTTCCTTTCAAAGCCAGTGGCAGAGCGCGTGCCAGCATGGATACTGATGGATTTATCAAGGTATTGGCTGATGCAACCACAGATGAAGTATTGGGTGTTCACATGATTGGTCCACGCTGTGCGGATTTGATTGCGGAGGCTGTTATGGCGATGGAGTTCAAAGCAACAGCTGAGGACATTGCGCGCATCTGTCACGCACACCCCACATTTACAGAAAGCTTGAAAGAGGCGGCGATGGCAGCAACTTCAAACCGCGCCATTCACATGTAATTGTAAAATGACAATAGAAAAGAGAAGAAGGCCTCGTGCCTTCTTTTTTTATGGTATCAAAGTAAAACGATTACTTGTGGCTCCATTGAGCGTGCAGGGCTCGTGCCACATAGACAAAGGCCTAGCGTAAACGCTGCCAAAAGGAACGCTCTTATAAATAACCAAGGGCTCTTTGGTTTCACTGTGATTGGCCAAGGAGATGATTTCATACACACCACCTTTGTAGTGTTTCCAGCGCTCGCCGGGCATGGGATAATGCATTGGATACTCCATAAAATCAATAAAAATGAGGGTTATTCACCTTTTGTTTGTTCTTCTTTTGACCAACACGAAAAACATACCCCACCTGAACGCCGCGTTCAAAGTAGTGGATGTTTTGGGATGCCCTGGCGTTCGAGTCATCGGGGGCTTTGCCGGATTCTTCATTCTTCTCCAATTGGATATCAAACAAAAAGTTGATGCCGTTTTGGAAATTGTGCTGGATGAAAAAACGATCATTGAATACCCAACGCACACCATAAACCGCGCTGATTCCAATACCACTAAAATGCAGATTGTTCAAATAACGCTGACGCAAAAAAGTAAAATCCGTCCAACAAATCACAGCACCTGCGCCTACTCCACCGTATAAATCAACGCGTGATTTCAGTTTGGGAAATTGAAAAATCGTCCCCCTCTTCTCCAACTGAACACGAATGTAATTCATGCCATTGCTATGGTGGAAATCCATGAATTGTCGCTTGTACAACAATGAATCGCCATTGAATCCTCCAGTGTACTGTGCTATTTCATCGACGTCTGTTAAGCGGTAATAACTTGCAGCAGCGGGATCAATGTTTCCAGTGATATTCACATTCTGTGTTCCGGTAAAACGGTATTTGTGGTGGTCGTATCCCAAAGACAAAAACCAATTGTTCTTCAATTCCTGCCCCATTCTAAAATTGAACTGTGGAACCGAAAATTCATTGAGTTTAAAGTACTGCTCACTTTTGGCCGGCATGTCGTTGGCTTTGACATCATACATGGTAAAATCATAACGGCTACTTTGAAAATGAATGTCTGATGGTGCGTAAAAATTCCTATGGTATCCCCAATAAATATAGGACTCCCGGCCTTCCTTCACCGTCTGCTCAGGGGTTTGAGCAAGAACATAAAATGGCATAAAAAACAACAAGTATGGAATAAGCTTTTGCATGGATGACAAATAGTTTTGTGCAAATTAAAACAACCATGGAACTGAATACTGTAGAAATCGGAAAAAACGGCGAATATCAGGCTGTAGAATTCCTCAAAGAAAATGGCTACCGCATCCGGGAACAAAATTGGCGATTGGGAAAATTTGAAATTGACATCATTGCGGAAAGAGAAAACGACATTGTTTTCTTTGAGGTTAAAACACGCAATGGCTTTGATATTCCTGCGGACCGCATCGTTCAAGGGCAACAAAAAACCCGGATCATGAAGAGTGCACATGCGTATATCCAACGGTATAAAATTGTCAAAGAGCCCAGGTTTGACCTCATCACCATCTTTGGAAGTGGACCCAAAATGCGCATCTCTCACATTGAATCTTACTTTTATCCGCTATTGATTTCCGCTCGCTCGCTCTAGATTGCCTAATTTTGCCAAAATAATTTTTCATGGCAAGAATTACATCTAGAACATCCAGCGGAGGTTCGGCCCCAAAAGGTCGCCGAAGTCGCGGAGACAATAAACCCAAGTTTAGCTCAGATAAGCCTGAAAAAGACTTTGCAAAAAAAGAGAACAGAAAATCTGCGGATGGACCACGTGAAAGGAAGCGTCCTGCAGGGGAACGCCCCATCAAAGGCGGCGGCTTCAAAAAAACCGCAGCTACTGGCCGACCCACCCGTGATGGCGAAGCGCCACGCAGGCGTGAAGCAGGAGATCGCCCTGTTGGTGATCGTCCAAAATCTGACCGTCCAAAAAGAGGTGGTGCAGCGTTCACCCCCCGCGGCGAACGTTCGGGATCTGAACGTCCTTTCAAAAAGTTTGAGTCCAATGGGCCAACCCGCAGAAAGCGTTTTGACAAGCAAGAAGAAGTAGAACAAAAGCCCCGCTTCAGAAAGAGCAGTAAAGATTTGGATACTGACTTCACACCCAAAAAAGCTTTTATTTCAAGAGCTGAGCGCGATGGACAGATTAGATTGAACAAATACCTTTCCATGGCAGGCATTGCCTCCAGACGTGATGCTGATGAGTTGATTGGTCTAGGATTAATCACCGTCAATGGAAAAGTAGTTACTGAATTGGGATTGAAAATTGATCCACAAAAAGATGTAGTCAAATACGATGACCGCGTTATCCGCGCAGAGCAATACCGTTATGTGTTGTTGAATAAGCCCAAAGGATTTATCTGCACCATGGATGACCCCAAAGGCAGAGAGACGGTGATGGATTTGGTTCATTCTGCATGTGCGGAGCGCATTTACCCTGTTGGAAACCTGGACAAGGATACCACAGGGTTATTGCTTTTCACCAATGATGGTGAAATGGCCAAGCATTTGACAGCTCCCAAAAATGACTACGCCAAGCTGTACCACGTTGAATTGACCGAAAAGATTTCCCAAAAAGACTTGGCGCAATTGCTCGATGGTGTTTCATTGGAAGATGGTTTTGTAAAAGCAGAGCAAGTGGCTTTTGTAGATGCAGACACCGACAGAAAGCAAGTAGGTATTCGCATCAACAGTGCCAAAAACCGTGTTGTTCAGCGCATGTTTGAAAAATTGGGATTCCGCGTTAAGAAACTGGACCGCGTTATGTATGCCGGTTTAACCAAAAAAGATTTGACCAGAGGTCGATACAGACACTTGACTCCTGCAGAAGTGGGTTTCTTGAAAATGATTCGATAAAATGTTTGGATTGGTAACGCCAACACTTCGCCCGCCTATTCACTTCTTTGAAGATTGGATGGTTATTGTGCTATTGGTGTTGCTCTCTTTAATGGCTTACTTCAATGTGGTGTATCCAACCAAAATGAAGAATGTGTTCAAAGCTTTTCGCAGCGACATTGCCATGCGGCAATTCATGCGGGAAGAAACCAATATCCCAAGACCCTATCTATTTCTAACCTTTCAACATGCGGTATTGATGGGCTTGTTGTGGGTTTTGTTCTACCAAGCTTTTATTTATTCTACAGCGCTGCCTTGGTGGGTATCATTGGTCAGCGCGTTGAGCGTTCTTTTGATCTATGGTTTAAAATGGTTTTCCTTTCAACTTGTCAAATGGTTCAGTGAAGGCGATTATACATTGGCTGAATACCAATACCGAACCTTTTCCACCAACAGACTTTTGGCCATCCTGCTTTATCCGCTGATTATTTTAGCCGCACTCAGCAGCATACAGCACGCCTACATTTACATCGGGGGCACTGCCATTGTTATTGGATTATTAATTTCTTGGCGCATTTTAAAGGGTGCTTGGGTGGCTTTCACGAATAACGTTCCGTTATTCTACATCTTTTTTTACATTTGCACTCTTGAAATATTGCCTGTGCTGATTGGAGTGAAGTTGATACAGTTGTTGTCCAATCCCTAGGATGTATTCATTGGAAGATTAAAATGGCAGAAAAAGTAAAATCCATCCTGATTACCATTCAAGATCCGGGGAATGAAAAGAACCCGTATTTTGACATTGCTAAGAAGTACAAAATCAAGATTGATTACCGTACTTTTATCCATGTGGAGGGGATTCCAGCCATTGACTTCAGACAACAACGCATTGATATCCTGGATCACCCTGGCGTTATTTTCACCAGCAGAAATGCGGTGGACCATTACTTCAGAATGGCCAAGGAAATGCGCCTCACCATTCCCAATGAAATGAAATATTTCTGCACCTCTGAAGCCATTGCTTTTTATTTGCAGAAATACATCTTGTTCCGCAAAAGAAAAATATTTTACGGCAATGGGACTTTTTCTTCTTTGATTGAGGTTATTGTGAAACAAAAGGGTGAAAAGCTTTTATTGCCTTGCTCAGACTTACTCAATCAAACCATCCCTGCAGAATTGGAAAAGAATGGCATCTCCCATTCAAAGGCCAATATGTTCAAAACGGTCTGCAGTGATTTGTCTGATTTGGCCGATGTCAAATACGACATGTTGGTTTTCTTTTCTCCTTCAGACATTGAGTCACTTTACAAGAACTTTCCAAAGTTCAAACAGAACACCACGCGCATTGCCGTATTTGGGAAAACAACAGCCGACGCTGCTGCTGACAACAAATTACGCATTGACATCATGGCGCCCAATCCCAAGTCGCCCAGCATGAGCGCTGCCATTGAAAAATACATCATTGAGAACAAATAAAATATAGGTTTTTCCTATAATTTATTCGAGCCAAGCCGTTGTTTTCTGCAGCAACTTTGCTGTTCGAATGAATGATCAATTTTTAATACAACAAGTTGGGTTATCCTTGATTCCTGGGCTTGGGCCAAAAAGAACCAGAGAGGTTCTGCATCTGTTCAAAGATCCCATGGACATCTTCCGTGCTCCATTCAAAGACTTTCAAGCCTTGGGGTTTTTCAGCAAGGAATGGTACCAATACCTGCACAGCGCAGCTTTTATGCAGAATGCAGAAAAAGTGGTCAATGACTGTCTTAAACTAAAGATTGAAATCACTTTTATCCAAGACAGCCATTATCCCCATCGATTAAAAAACTGCGACGACGCTCCCGTTGTCTTATACACCCAAGGACAAAATGCATTAAAAACAACTCCCTTCATGGTTGCCATTGTGGGATCGCGAACCACCACACCTTATGGAATTGACTTTGTGAATCAATTCATCTCAGCCATTGCCAAGCATCCCGTGACCATCGTATCCGGTTTGGCTTATGGAATAGATCAAGCGGCGCACCAACAATGCAACGCACTGGGTGTAGCAAACATTGCCTGCCTAGCCCATGGTCTGCATACGATTTACCCTGCAAGCCATCGTCCGCTGGCGCAACAAATCAAAAACAACGGAGGACTCATCACTGAATATTGTCCGGGCATTTTTGCAGACAAAGAAAGATTCCCCATGCGCAACAGAATCATTGCCGGTTTATGTGATGCTACATTGGTTATTGAATCGGAAAAAAGTGGTGGAAGTCTTATCACCGCTCAGTTTGCACAACAATACAACCGAGATATTTTTGCCCTTCCCGGAAGAATACACGATGTGAAAAGCCAGGGATGCAATCAATTGATCTACCAAAACATCGCCGCCGCCATCACAGAAATTCCACAATTGCTCAAGGATCTTGGCATCAAAGAGCAACCCGAGCTTCCATTTGAAACAAATCCATTGAGTGAAAATGCGCAATTTACCTTTCAAACCCTGCGGGCCTTTCGCGAGTTGCACTTGGATGAACTTCAGATAAAAACACAACTATCCGCCTCCCATTTTGCATCAGCTATTTTTGAATTGGAAATGTGTGGAATAATTCACAAACTTCCTGGTTCTCGCGTAGCAACGTCAAGATAAGATATTACTACATTTGTTGCCGCATGAATTCAGCTATTGCACTGCAACACATACAAGCTCCTATCGCACAAGAAATGCGCGATTTTGAGCCTTTTTTTGCCAATAGCTTAAAAAGTGAGAATGGTCTATTGGACAAAATTTCACACTACATCATCAAAAGAAAAGGAAAACAGATGCGCCCAATGCTCGTTTTCCTCAGCGCAAAGTTGTTTCAAAAACCAACGGAGAAAACCTTTGTTGCCGCCTCTTTGATTGAATTGTTGCACACGGCCACATTGGTCCATGATGACGTTGTCGATGAAGCCATGACCAGGCGTGGATTCTTTTCCATCAATGCCCTTTGGAAAAATAAAATTGCAGTTCTTGTTGGTGATTATCTCCTTTCCAAAGGCCTCTTAATTAGCGTCAACAACAATGCCTTTGATCTCCTTAAAATTGTCGCAACGGCGGTACAAGAAATAAGTGAGGGCGAATTGCTTCAGCAAGAAAAATCAAGAAGGATGAAGGTAACGGAGGAAATCTATTACCAAATCATCCGACAAAAAACAGCTTCTTTGATTGGCGCATGCTGCCAAATGGGGGGTGCCTCCACCAACGTGGATGCCCCAACACAAGACGCCTTATACCAAATGGGGATCAACATTGGGATTGCTTTTCAAATCAAAGACGACCTTTTAGATTTAGGATTTGGCGCCAACATAGGCAAGCCAACGGGTGGCGATATTCAGGAAAATAAGCTCACTCTGCCCATCCTACACGCTCTGCAGCATGGGAGCAAGGAGACCATTGCTTTCATCAAGTTACTATTAAAAAACAAAAGCGTTGGCCAAAAGGATCTCATGGTCTTACAGCAACGGCTAATGGAATGCGGATCAATAGCCTATGCGACAGAAGCCATGAACCAATACGCCAAAAACGCTCAAGATATTCTGGCTCAATTCCCGCAATCAGACGTCAGCGGTTCCATCCATAAACTCATCCAATTCACCATAGAACGAGACAAATGAGAAAACTATTTTTTGCCGCTTGTTGCCTATTGATCATGGCTTGTCAATCAGGCCCCAAAGAAAATGTCATGGCCACCTATGGCAATGGCAATCCCATGAATGTCGTCATCACAGATCCTGAAACCGGTGAGAAAATTGGCGAGAAAACCTTCTATGACAATAAGCAGGTACACACCGATGTTTTAATCAAAGACAACAAGCGCAATGGCACCTGCCGCTCATTCTACAAAGACGGAAAACCCTTCAGTTTGCACACTTACGAATTGGGTGTAAAAAACGGACCTTATCAACTCTGGTATGAAAACGGTCAAATCAAAATTGACGGTTTTTACAAAGACAACAAGCCCTCCGGTGTTTGGAAAACTTATGAGCAAGGCGGAAAACTTATCAAAAATGAAAACATGGATTCAAAAGAATCCAGTATCATTGTTCCATGATTCGTCTTTTCATCATCTTTTTCTTATTGCCCTTTTCTCTTTTGTCACAAAAGACAACTGAGGCCTACATCCAAAAATGGAAAAAGGAATGTTTGGAGCAAATGGAGAAACATGGAGTTCCTGCGAGCATCACTATGGCACAGGGAATTTTAGAATCAGGATCTGGAACTTCTGACCTAGCCACTGAAGCCAACAATCATTTTGGCATCAAATGCCACAAGGATTGGACAGGAAAAAAATTCTACAAGGATGACGACCAAAAAGATGAGTGCTTCCGAGTATATGAACATCCTGAAGCATCCTTTGAAGACCACAGCCTTTTTCTCAAACGCGACCGCTACGCGTCTCTGTTTGAACTAAAACCAACCGACTACAAAGGCTGGGCGCAAGGACTCAAGCAATGCGGATATGCCACCAATCCAAAATATCCCCAATTGCTCATTGAGCTCATTGAAAGACACCATCTCCATGAGCTGGACCAAGGATCTGAAGCCGTCTCTCAAATGGACGACCTAAAAAAAAAACTAGCAGAACTATACTAGTTGTCCAAAAAAACAACCGCTACATCATTGCAGCCAAAGGCGATACAGAAGAATCGCTCACCAAAGAATTGAATTTTGGAAGTTGGCAATTGAAAAAGTACAATGACCTTGACGTTCAAATGTTTCAACCTGGAGATAAGATTTATCTTCAAGGAAAGCGTTTATGGGTAAATGAAAAAGGAATCACCGCTGATGCCAATACTACACTTTGGCAGATTTCTCAGGACCATTGTGTATCGCTAAAAAAACTAGCCAAAATCAATGGGCTAGGGCGTTCAAGTACAGTAAAAAAAGGTGATTTTATCAAGTTCAAAAAATAAAAAAGGCCATCCTGAGATGACCTTTTACAAGTTGCCCGAACAGGATTCGAACCTATACAAGCAGAATCAAAATCTGCTGTCCTGCCATTAGACGATCGGGCAAAAGCGAGGCAAAAATAATGCTATTTTCATAAACAATGCAAGACTTTTCTGAATTAGATACATTTGTAGTAAATTTTTTTGTGTGATTACAATACTCAATTACATCAACGGAGCGCTAACTCCCGCTAAATCAGGGAAAACCATCGACAACATCAGTCCAAGAGATGGAAAAGTTTTTTCAACCATCCCTGATAGCCACGCAGAAGATGTTGAGCTAGCCGTTGCTGCTGCACAAATCGCCTTCCCTTTATGGAAAACAACTCCTGCTGAAGACCGTTGCAAAATCCTCACCCGTATCGCTGATTTGATTGCTGAAAGACATGATGTTTTGAGTCATGCTGAATCACTGGACAATGGAAAACCCATTGCGCTGGCTGGTCACGTTGACATCCCACGCGCAGAAAGCAACATGCGCTTTTTTGCCTCAGGAGCGCAACACTTTGCCAGTGAAAGCCATGTCATGGAAAACGGTGTTGTCAATTACACCTACCGCAAACCATTGGGCGTTGTAGGTTGTATCTCACCTTGGAATTTACCCTTGTATCTTTTCACGTGGAAGATTGCTCCAGCCTTGGCTGCAGGAAATTGCGTTGTCGCCAAACCTTCAGAGTTAACACCCTACACCGCCTTTCTTTTTGCCCAAATCTGCATCGATGCCGGCCTTCCAAAAGGTGTGTTAAACATCCTACATGGAACAGGACCCAATGTCGGCGAAGCCATTGTCAACAATAACAACATCAAAGCCATTAGCTTCACAGGAGGAACGGTCACAGGAAAACGCATTGCTTCCATTTTAGCCCCTCAATTCAAGAAAATGTCTTTGGAGCTGGGCGGTAAAAATGCCACCTTGGTATTTGATGATGTGGATGTGGAGAAAACAGCTTCCAACGTCATGCGCGCCGCTTTTGCCAATCAAGGGCAAATCTGCCTTTGTGGTTCTCGCATTTTTGTTCAACGATCCATTTACGAAACGTTCAAAAACGCATTGGTCGCCAAAGTATCCAAAATGGTGGTATCTGACCCTCTAGATCCCCAATCCAAATTTGGCGCGTTGGTCTCTGAAAGCCATTTAAATAAAGTATTGTCCTATATCCAACTGGCACAAGAAGAAGGAGGAAAAATTCTTTGTGGTGGATTGTCCCCTGAAATGCCTGATGATTTGAAAGGTGGTTATTACTTACAACCTACATTGATTGAAGGACTTGACCCACATTGCCGCACCAACCAAGAAGAAATTTTTGGACCCGTAGCGACCATCATTCCCTTTGACACAGAAGATGAGGCCATTCAATGGGCCAATTGCACACCTTATGGTTTGGCAGCGTCTATCTGGACACAAAATGTGGGGCGTGCCCACCGCGTTGCGCAAAACCTAGAAACCGGAATCAGTTGGGTCAATACTTGGCTCATGCGCGACCTCCGCACTCCCTTTGGCGGTGTAAAACAATCCGGCCTGGGAAGAGAAGGCGGATGGGAAGCTTTCCGCTTCTTCACCGATCCTCAAAACATTTGCATCGATCCCAATACACTGTAACCCGCATGGCCAAACAGATTGATGGTACCACCTTCCTCAATAAAAACGAGGCACTCAATGAAGTAGACGTTTTAAGAAAAAACAAAACACCATTGAGAGGAGTTGAAATAGTGGACCTTACCGACGGACAAATCATTACCCATTATGAAAAAACCGTTTGGTTTAAAACACAACGCCTTTGTTACACTCAAGCCAAACAATTCATCCAAAAACAAATGATTGGACAGTGGCAATGGGTGGAATTTAAATTGTGAATTTGTGTTAGAATTTTGCTGTGACATGGCGCTATTTCGTACCTTAGACCACTTACGTTATGGCCAGTGCAGAAAGTAAAATATTGGTAGAAAAGTTAGACCTTTTCATTCGGAAATACTACAAAAACCGAATGATCAAAGGGTTGCTGTACAGCATGGCGCTTGGCGTTTCGCTTTTTTTATTGGTCATTTTCCTAGAATACCTTGGTCGATTTAGCTCTGGGGTTCGTGCGTTTTTATTTTTCGGATTCTCCACTTCCTTGCTCTCCATTTTGGGATTTTACGTGGTATTTCCATTGCTCAAATTCTTTAGATTGGGGAAAACCATTTCCAGTGAGGAAGCCGCATTGATTATTGGAAAACACTTCAGTGGCATCCAAGACAAATTGCTCAACACCTTGCAATTGCAACAAGCGGCCAAACGAGAAAACCAAGAACTTCTTTATGCCGCCATCGAACAAAAGCAAAAAGAACTTCAGCCCGTTCCATTTCAAAACGCGGTGAATTATCGCGACAATGTGAAATACTTGAAATACGCTTTACCGCCCTTGGTCTTGCTTAGCGTACTCCTTTTTGCCACCCCATCCACCATTACAAGGCCCACCAAAAGAATTGTACAATATGACAAAGCGGAGGAGGATGCTCCTTTCCAATTTATCCTAGAATCTCCAACCAACATTCTTGAAAACCAAGATGCTGAAATTGCCCTAAAGCTTACCGGACAAGAGATTCCTGAAAGGGTTTACCTCATCAAGGATGGCCAAAAACTGCTGTTAGAGAAAAAAGATCTGCTGCACCACACCATCACCATTCCGCACGTCAACGAATCTTTTGATTTTTATTTTGTCGCTGCGGATTACTCCAGCCAACCCTTTAGTTTGTCTGTCATTCCACAGCCAAAGATGACAGGCATTCAGGCCGTTCTACAATTCCCCGCATATTTAAAACGTGCTCCTGAAAACCTTACACAAGCAGGCGACCTTACCCTACCAGAAGGGACGCAAATCACATGGACTTTCAATTGTCTTCATGCAGATTATATCCATGCTGTTATCAATGGACAAAAACAACAAGTTGGCATAGAGGACAACCAAGCACAACTGAGTTGGACAGCAATGCAGTCCTTTCCTTACCAAATTTTCCCAGCATCAGCATTAGCCAAAAGCTTAGATTCCCTGACTTATTATATCAATGTTGTTCCTGACCAATACCCCCGCATCTCTTTCATCGATAAAATAGATTCCAATAGTCAAACGCTTCACATATTAACCGGAGAGATTCAAGATGATTATGGTATTTCCAAGCTGCAGTTCAATCTAAAAACGCCTGGATCTAAGTGGTCATCATCACCGATGAACATCAACCCTGGCGCCATTTCCGACATATACTACCACGCCCTGGATTTAAGTCCGTACTCCCTCAACCCTGGCGACACCATTCAATATTATTTTGAAGTTTGGGACAACGATGGCGTACATGGAGCCAAGTCTTCTAAAACACAAATTCAAAAATTTGTCATGCCTTCATTGGAGGCGCTTGAAGCAAAATCTGATGAACAACGCACAGAACTTATTCAAGATTTGAGTCAAGCCCAAAAAGAAGCAGAGAAAATCCAGCAGGGTTTAAAAGACCTAGAGAAAAAGTTATTGGAAAAGAAAGAAGCAGATTGGCAAGACAAAAAGAAATTAGAAGAGTTGTTGAAGAGGCAGGAAAATCTTCAAAAGAAATTGGAGCAATTAAAAGAAGAAAATCAAAAGCACCAAGAGAACCAAGAAAAGCAAATGGAGCTCAATGAAGAGCTCATAGAGAAGCAAGAAAAGTTGGAACAACTCATGGAGCAGCTCATTGATCCTGAAACCAAAAAGATGATGGAAGAGCTGAAGAAAATGATGGATCAGTTGGACAAAAATGAATTGCAAAAAGAAATGGAAAAACTTCGTGAAAACGAAGAGGACTTAGGGAAAGAATTGGATCGCGCATTGGAACAATTCAAAGAGTTAGAGGTAGAGCAAAAGATGGAAAAAACCATCCAAGAGCTGAAGGAATTGTCAGAGAAACAAGAGCAGTTGTCCAAAGAAGCCGAAGAGGGAAAGAAAGATTTGGAACAACTCAAAAAAGAGCAGAATGAACTGAATGAGCAATTCAAAGATGTCAAGGATGATTTGAAAAAATTGGAGGAGCTCAACCAGCAATTGGAAGAGCCCAAAGACCTTCCCAATACAGAAGAAATGCAGAAAAACATTTCTGAGGAGCAACAAAAAAGTTCAGAAGAATTGAACAAAGGAAAAAAATCCAACGCAGGGAAAAGTCAAAAGAATGCGGCTCAGAAGATGAAAGAGATGGCAGAGCAAATGGAGCAATCTGCTGAAAAAGAAGAAGAAGAGGAACAAGAGGAAGATGCTGCTGCGCTGAGACAGTTGTTAGAAAATTTAGTTCACTTGAGCTTTGACCAAGAGAAGCTGATGGCAGATTTCTCCAAGCTCAATATCAATGATCCCAACTACGATAAATACGGTCAGCGACAGCGCAAAATCAATGATGACATGGAAATGGTGAAAGATTCGCTCTTTGCGCTCAGCAAACGCGTGACGCAATTGTCGGCTTTCATCAACAAAGAGGTGGATGATGTTCAAGACCACATGGACGCTGCTTTGGAATGGATACCAGAAAGACAAATTCCTGCAGCCCGCGCAGAGCAACAGTTTGTTATGACAGGACTCAACAACTTGGCCTTGATGATCAATGAATCGTTGCAACAAATGCAACAAC
>CAMCTV010000055.1 GCA_945878635.1 Chryseobacterium gleum
CCGTATTCCAAACCCATGAGCCTAGATTCTATGAAATCTATCCCCACCTTGGTTTCCATAAAATCCAAAGGACGCTGATTCTCCCACATGACATTGGGAGTCTGTAGCCATTTCTCAAATTCCGCTTGATTGGCAAAAACTTGTAACCCATGGCGATACAGCGCTAAGATCATGACGATTTGCTCTTTCATCTGGTTCTTGATTTCAGCTCCTTTTGTGCGGTAATTATGTAAAGTACGCGTGGTAATGTTCAACCATTTGGCCTTAACATCATCCGCCAACTCAATTACCTGATCGTACATTTCAAAGCCCTTCCAATCTGGCTGCGCGGCTGCAACATATTGGTACATGGCCATGGGATCATTGAGTTGTGGCAATTCTGAAACCGCTATTGGATACTTCTTCATTCCACAAAACTACACAAATTCAGAAATATTTCCAAATTTAAAAAGAATTTTTGCAAAATACATCAACTATTCTGTAACTCGCATGAGAAACAAAAAAAAGGTCGTAAACGACCCTTTTTTTATTTAAAATCAGTTAAAAACTAGGATTCTTGATCAAATAATGACGGTTCTTCACCATTATTACCCAAATTCTGAGCTTGTGATAACATCAACTCCTCGTTCGCTTTGTTCTCCAACTCCATATCAGCCTCCAATAAATCCAGATTTAGTATGGGCAATTGAGTCAAACGATTTCCGATTGCTTTTACACCTTTTATGGCAATAAATTCACGCAAATCCACTGTTTCATCCATTTTATTGGCCGCCTGCTTGAATTTCTTATTGAATCTGACATAAACCTTTGGATAATGCAGCGTGCTGACTACGCCCAATTTGCTCTTGGAATGTTCTGTAATAAACCTAACGAGCCCCTTGCTTTGTTCAGCCAAGAAACGTTTCACCATCCATTGTTCTTTGTCACCGTCAAAATAAACCGCTGAAATGGGTTTGTCAGGCATCCATTTTTCTATATGCGTGGTAGACTCTTCAAAGTGCATCGTCAATTCTGGTGTGACCAACTGATAGTCTCCGGTACTCATCAAGATCAACAATTTGTCGTTGGCCATGAAGTCGCCGAGTGGCTCTCCTCGTCCTTCATCGTTTAATCTTTTGATTGAAGTGTCGTACCATAATGTTCTAGCTCCTAATGTGCTAACACCTTTCTCTTTAAGTTCGACTTTCTTGACTGCGTACTTGGTTACGATGTTGCCAACAGCATCTCTGCCTTTCACTGCGAGTTGAGCAAAGTCCACGTCAAAGGTCAATTTTTTCAATTTGTCCAAGGCTCTTAGGTGAACGGTTACAACTTCAGCCTCACCATTGGGGTTGGCTGAAAAGTAAAGGATGTCACTTCCTGGGGCACCTTTGGTCAAATCATATTCCTTGTCTCTGGTAATGGCGGTCACGGCAAATCGTTTCATCATGGCTCCGTTTCGTCCATCCTTGTAAATGACATTGTATATGGTGCGCTTGTCGTCTTTCTTCCAAACGGCACAATAGATAATGTCCTTACCCACAAATGACTTGGCCGTGATTCTTGTGACCAACATTTTTCCATCTCTTCTGAAGACAATGATGTCATCAATATCTGAACATTCTTCGACAAATTCACCTTCATCACGCTTCAAACCAGTTCCAATAAATCCTTCAGCCATGTTCACAAACAACTTGGCATTGGCAATGGCCACCTTAGCGGCTTGAACTGTATCAAAAGTTCTGATCTCTGATTTTCGGTCTCGGCCTTTTCCGTATTTGGCTTTGATTTCCTTAAAATAGGCAATGGCAGTCTCAGTAAGATTGTCCATTTTTTCTTGACAATCATCAATCAAACCATCCAATTTTGCCATGTAATCATCGGCCTTCTTGCTATCAAATCGGGAAATCCGCTTGATTTTAATCTCTGTCAACCGGGCCACGTCTTCGTCTGTTACCTCACGAATGAACTGCTTGGTGAATGGTTTCAAACCTTTGTGAATGGTAGCAATAATCTCTTCCCAAGTTTCACATTCCTCGATGTCTCTGTATATTCTCTTTTCAATGAAGATTTTCTCCAGCGAAGCAAAGTGCCATTCTTCTTTTAGCTCATTGAGTTCAATCAGCAATTCCAATTTGATTAGGTCGCGCGTGTGCTCCGTACTTTGACGAAGCAACTCATCTACACTCAAGAATTTGGGCTTATCGTCTTGAATGACGCAAGAATTTGGGGAAATGCTTATTTCACAATCCGTAAATGCAAAAAGTGCATCAATGGTTTTATCAGGTGACACACCAGGCGCCAGATGAACGATGATCTCTACGTGTTCAGCTGTGTTGTCTTCAATTTTCTTGATCTTGATTTTTCCTTTATCATTGGCTTTCAAGATGCTATCAATCAATGAAGAAGTGGTGGTTCCAAAAGGAATCTCAGTGATTACCAGGGTTTTTCCACCTTCGTCTTTCTTTATTTTTGAACGGCAACGAATCTTTCCACCGCGTAAACCATGGTTGTAATCCGTGCAATCCACAAGACCGCCTGTTGGGAAGTCGGGAAGAATATGGGTCTTCTTTCCTCTTAAGACATCAATAGAGGCATCTATGAGTTCATTGAAATTGTGTGGCAAAATTTTACATGCCAAACCTACCGCAATACCTTCGACTCCGAGGGCCAAAAGCATTGGGAACTTCATCGGCAGCGTCTCTGGCTCCTTGTTTCGGCCATCATAAGACAGCAACCAATTTGTTGTTTTGGGATTGAAGATGACATCTTGACCAAACTTGTTCAATCGGACCTCAATGTATCGCGGAGCTGCGGCACTGTCCCCAGTGTATATATTTCCCCAGTTACCTTGGGTATCCAAAAACAAATTGCGCTGACCCAATTGCACCAAAGCATCACCAATAGAAGCATCACCATGGGGATGGTACTTCATGGTATTTCCAATAACGTTGGCCACCTTGTTAAAGCGACCATCATCCATTTCCCAGAGGGAATGAAGAATACGTCTTTGTACCGGTTTCAAGCCATCGTTAATATGAGGGACGGCTCTTTCTAGGATAACATAAGATGCATAATCCAAGAACCAATTCTTGTAAAGGCCATTGACTTCCGTAACACCAGACAATTGTGTTTCTTCCGGATTGTTGTCTGGCAATAACTCTTGATTCAAATCATTCATGCTGCTTCCTCCTCTATTTTGTCCACTTTTAATGTATCGATATCATCTTTCTCTACTTTTAAGTTGGAGATGATGAACTCTTGACGATCAGGGGTATTCTTTCCCATATAGAATTCCAACAAGTCTTTGATGTGCATTTCTTTTCCAATCACCACTGGCTCTAATCGGATATCTGGACCAATGAATCTCTTAAACTCATCTGGTGAAATTTCACCCAATCCCTTGAATCGGGTAATTTCTGGTTTGGCCCCCAACTTTTTAATGGCGTTTACCCGCTCTTCATCACTGTAGCAATAGATGGTTTCTTTTTTATTGCGAACCCTAAACAAAGGCGTTTGCAAAACGTACAAATGTCCTGATTTGACCAAATCAGGGAAAAATTGCAAGAAAAAGGTAATCATCAATAAGCGAATGTGCATACCATCGACATCAGCATCTGTTGCAAGAACGACATTGTTGTAACGCAATCCCTCAAGTCCATCCTCAATATTTAATGCTGCTTGAAGCAAATTGAATTCTTCATTTTCATACACCACTTTCTTGGTCAAACCATAAGTATTCAATGGTTTACCCTTCAGTGAAAAAACACTTTGCGTTTGAACATCCCTTGAAATGGTGATGGATCCTGATGCGGAATCCCCCTCCGTAATGAACAAAGTGGTCTCCCCTGCTCTTTCACTTTTATCGCCAAAATGAACTTTGCAATCCCTTAATTTCCGATTGTGCAAATTGGCTTTCTTGGCGCGCTCTCTGGCCAATTTGGCAATTCCTGCCAATTCCTTGCGTTCCCGCTCGCTTTGAAGAATTTTCTTCAACAAGTTTTGGGTAAGCTCCGGGTTCTTGTGCAGGAAATTGTCCAATTCCTTGGACAAGAATTCTTGAATAAATGCCTTGATGGATTTTCCATTGGGTTCAATTTCATTGGAACCCAACTTGGTTTTGGTCTGAGATTCAAAAACCGGCTCTATCACTTTTACTGCGACAGCCGCGACAATACCAGCGCGGATATCTACCGCTTCATAGTCTTTCTTGAAGAAATCTCGAATCACTTTGACATAGGCCTCGCGGAAAGCAGCTTGGTGCGTACCCCCTTGGGTGGTGTATTGACCATTGACAAAGCTGTAATATTCTTCCCCATACGAATGGGTATGGGTAATGGCCACTTCAATGTCATTGCCTCTGATATGAATGATGGGGTACAAAGGATCCTCACTCATATTGGCATTGAGCAAATCCTGCAACCCGTTTTCAGATTTGTACATCTGACCATTAAAAACGATGGTCAATCCAGCATTCAAATAGCAATAATTCCACAACAGTTTTTCGACATGTTGGATGCGGAATTGATAATTGTTAAAAATAGTGGCGTCCGGGATAAAGGTCATGGAGGTACCATCCTTGGCTGTTGATGGGGCCACTTTGTGGTCCTTGGTAATGGAGCCCTTGTTGAACTCCGCCACCTTGATTTGACCTTCACGGATGGATTCAACTTTGAAGAAAGAGCTCAAAGCATTGACAGCCTTGGTACCCACACCATTCAAACCCACCGACTTTTTAAATGCCCGGGAATCGTACTTACCACCCGTATTGATTTTGGAAACGCAATCAATAACCTTTCCCAAAGGAATACCACGGCCATAATCCCGAACGAAAACAGTATTGTCCTTGATACTGATTTCAACGGTTTTTCCATTTCCCATGACAAATTCATCGATGCTATTGTCCAAAATCTCTTTGAGCAAAACATAGATACCATCATCATACGATGCACCATCTCCCAATTTACCAATGTACATTCCGGGACGCAAACGAATGTGCTCGTGCCACTCTAAGGACCGGATATTATCTTCTGTATAACTTACATTCTCTGCCATCTTTTTCCGTTTGAACGAACTACGAAAGTATTGTGGTTATTGGGTTTCCTCATTCACAATCATTTTTTTTTATCAACATACTTCAATTGCTTTTATTTCGTTTCGATATTCGCTAACGAGACAAATCATGGAGGAAAATAAGCACTGGACGCGAGCCGAATTTTTGAAAAAGACCATTTTGGGTATGCCCATGGTATTTTTAGGTGCTTCATGGTTGGCCGGATGCAAAAAATATCCCCTGCCAGATAAAAATTTCAATGGCACCGTCGGAGTTATTGGTGCTGGCGTTTCGGGATTGTATGCTGCCTATCTGCTCAAACAGCAAGGATATAACGTTCAGGTGATAGAGGCCAGTAACCGCATTGGTGGCCGAGTTAGATCAATTTCAGGCATTGCTGATATGCCCATCGAATGGGGGGCTTCAGTCATTAAAGGACAAAATCATCTGTTGTATGCCTTGATGAAAAACAATGGCGCTCAGTTTTTGACCAATGAAATTCAAGATTACGCCATAGTCAACGGTTATTGGACTTCCAAGGCGGCGATGGCCGAGAATCCGGATGTTCAGCATTTGGATGAAATCATAGCGGGACTAAAAACCTATGATGGCGCAGACATGAATGCCAATCTCTACGCTGAGAATCAGGGTATTTTCAATGGCACCCGCCACATTTGGAATGCGCGTTTGGGTATCCAAAATGGGGCAAGCACAGATATCATGGGCATTGAAGGCATTGCCAATGCGATGCAACAATCCTCCAATGGTCCTGGAGATTTTTTCTTGAGTGATGGAAGTTTAGAAAGTACTCTACTCTCGACATTCAATGACATTGATGTTTTATTGAATACCCCCATCAATTTAATTGATTACACAGGTGCACAAGTCAAACTGACCGATGCCAATGGAGTCAATTACAACTTTGATAAAGTTATCATCACAGTTCCAGTGAGCATTCTGAAAGATAACATTGATTTTAGTCCTGCATTACCCAACAATGTGCAATCCAGTATCAACTCCTTGGGCATGCGCCCGGGAATGGAAATGTTATTGACTTTTACAGAACCCTTCTGGAATGCCGATGCAGCAAGACTTCAGTTGCCTGGTCTTTGCCCACAAATTGAGGTGGTAGGAACAGGGGGGCGATCAGGCAGCAATCGTTGCCTCAAAGCACAATTGCATGGAACGAGTTACATTGATGCAAGGAATTTGGGAGATGATCTAGCGATTCAACAAGCTTTATTGGCCCAATTGGATCAATATTTTCCGGACGCATTGCCTTCTTCAAAATTTGTTGAAATGCACGCCCATGATTGGGCGGATGAAATGTATATCAAAGGTGTGGCTTCCTATGCGCCTGTAGGTGCGGCCAATAGTCGTTTGGGATTTTCGGAATCCATTCAGGGTAAAATTTATTGGGCTGGTGAGGCAACGCACGCTCAAGGTCACCATGGCACCTTGCACGGTGCGATGGAAACAGCGGCCATTGCGGTATCCAAAATCATGAAGGAGGAATTGTCATGAAAAGTTGGTGGACAATGACCGCAATGCTCTTGCTTGCGATAAGCAGCCAAGGACAGTGGTCACTGGATATGCGCTACCAATATTTTTGGAATCAACCAACGCGGAGCGCTACAGAGGTATTTAACTTAACCGCACAAACCTACCCTACTGGGCTTAGGTACCAGCAACATGGCTATGGCACTGCTTTTAGGAAATATACCAAAATCAGTTCACAGCGAGGTTTATACCTTCAGTGGGAATTGTCATACCATAGAATGGATCAGCGTTGGAGCAATACGGATGTTGTGCGATGGACCAAAATGGAAAATGGAATGGCCATGGTGGATTTGATGTTCAATCCCAAGGCCATCAAAGGAAAAATGTCGACAGGCCCATTGGGTCCTCGTTTCTATTTTACCGTTGGAGCAGGCTATGCATTTTGGCGGGCCACTTCTTCCTTCAACGAATCTATAGCTTTTCAATCCAAAATATTTTACAATCCAACTTTCAGTGCAGGTTTCGGACATCGATTGTTGTTGTTGGGACCTAGGCTGGTATTCTCTCCTTTTATCAAGGTGTATGCCTCTCCTTTTTGGAATTCCACGGTCAATGAGAAAATCATTTTGGGTACGTCCTTGCCGCGCTTGGAAACCAACTCCCTCTCACTGCAAGCGATTGCGGGTGTTGAATTTTCTGTTTTGAAAAAGGAAAGAAATAGAAGAGGATTGTTTCGTTCTATTTTCAAGAAAAAACTAAAATCGGCCACTGACATCTAATGCCCATTCTGCTCTCAGAACTCAATGCCCTCATTCAGGCTACGGTAGAGCAAAAATTCCGTGGCCAATCGTTTGATGTCATTGCGGAAATTGGACAAGTCACCATCAAAAAAGATAAGCAGCAGGCTCACATTGGATTGGTGGAGAAATCTGAATTGCCGGGTAAGTTCAAGGCTCGACTAGAAGCCAAGCTATGGCGCAACTTGAATTTGATTGATCAATTTGAACAGGCTACTGGTCAACCGCTCAAAGCAGGGCTTCAAGTTTTGTTCAAACTAAGTATTCAATTTCATCCGGAGTACGGCATTAGTGCTCAGGTTTTGCACATTGACCCCAATTACACCATCGGGGCTTTGGCGCAAGAAAAAGAGAAGACCATTCAAAAATTATTGTTGAAGCATCCTGATAAAATAAGGTTGGTCAACGGCGAATTGAAAAGCCACAACCAAAGTTTGTCATTGCCCCTGATTATTCAACGCATTGCACTCATTACCGCCAAAGGAGCCGAGGGGGGTATTGACTTTCTGGATGAATTGATAAAAAATCGCCATGGCTATACATTCCATGTGGTCCCATTTTTTGCAGTAATGCAGGGTGAGACTGCCGCTGATAGCATCAAACAGGCCATTGTTCAAGTTTTTTTATCACAAGAAAAATTTGATGTAATCGTTGTCGTTCGTGGAGGCGGCGCAGCTTTGGATTTACACGCCTTTGACCAAATGGCATTGGTAGAGGCTATTTTAAAATGTCCCATTCCCATTTTTACAGGAATTGGTCACACCCGAAATGTTTCATTGACTGACCAAGTGGCCAATGGTGCTTTTAAGTCGCCGACCAAAGTTGCCGAGGTCATATTGCACCACCAAGAAAATGCGGAATCAATCATGTTGGAACATTGGCAAAATATTCAACAAAGCGTTCCTTCGATGCTCATCAACAAAAAACAGAGCATCAATAGTTTGCAATTGACAGCAACGGCTTCTGCTCAAGGACGATTATCAGCGGCCAAATCTGATTTACAAAACCTTCAAGTAGTCATACAGAGCGATGCGCAAAACCTGGTAAGACAGGCACAATCCGACGCTTTGCAGCAATGGAAGGACATCTTAAAAGCAGTACCAAAAAATCTGCATTCACAAAATGGATTGATTGTCCAACAATGGAAGCAGATCAGTAAAGATGGTTCGGAAAATATGTCCAAAAAGGAATTGGCATTAAAGAACCTCACCCAATTTGTAGAAGCCCATTCTCCAAAAAAATGGCTCAACAGAGGATTTGGAATTTTAAAACAACAAGGAAAAACCATCTCCTCATTGGATCAATTGCAACCCGAAACCCCATTGGTGATTGAAATGAAAGATGGAATTATCACCACACTAATACAAAACATTGATCATGACTGAACAACCCATACCTGCCAGCTATGAAGCGGCCTTTGAAGAATTGGAAACCATCGCGGTGGCCATAGAAAATGATGAAATCTCCATCGATTTGTTATCGCAAAAAGTAGAGCGCGCAGCCTACTTGGTACAATTTTGTCAAGAAAAATTGCGCAAAGCCGATGAGGATGTTAAGAAGATTATGGAGCAAATGAAAAACATTCCCGGTTGATTGTTCTTGTTTTTTTTGGGATAGCATTCCTGTATGCTTCAGCTGGATTTGGGGGCGGAAGCATGTATTTGGCCGTGCTTTCTCAGATCACAGATCTTTCGTTTTTCCCCATGAAGTTTCATGGATTGGTGAACAATTTGGGCGTCACCTTGCAAGGTTCATGGCAGTGGCGTAAATCGTTGACCAATCGAAAAAAAGAAATAATGGGCTTATTATTAGCCGCTGCCCTACCCTGCATGGCTTTTGGATTGTTGGAGTTTCAACTTTCCATACATAAAATGCTATTGGGCTTGTTTCTCACGATAGGTGGATTGGCCATTTTGGGACAACGCATTTGGGAAAAGAAATATGTTGCAATAAATGGTAAGACATTACAAGTTGTCTCATTCATCATTGGAAGTATAGCAGGCTTGACAGGCATCGGAGGAGGGATTTATTTCTCTCCAATTTTGCATCTTTGTCGATGGGGGAAACCCAAAGAGATAGCCGCTTTTACGGCGCTATTCATCATGGTCAATTCTGCGCTATCTCTTTTGATTCTCTCTTTTCGATCGGATATTCATTGGGACATCCTGCATTGGGATTGGTTGTTGGCGGTCATCATTGGCGGATTTTTGGGAAGTAAAATCGCCATAACATGGTTAAAGCAAGAACATGTGAAGTGGATAACAGGAATCTTATTGATATTTGCAGGACAGCAATTGATATGGCAAGGATAAGTGCAGCAATCATGCCTTTTGGCATTTTAAAAGACAGCTTGGGACAGGATTGGTTTCAATGGGAACACGACGCCCCTGCAACTGTGAAAGACCTGCGCGAATGGCTAAAGCAATATCCCAACATTCATCCTCAACTGCCCATTGCTGTAGTTTTTGATCAAGCCTACCAACCCGATTCTTTTGAAATCAAGGATGGCATGCAGTTGTATTTAATGCCACCCGTAAGCGGAGGATAGACATGAGAAAACACTTTACAATTTCATCCACTCCCATTAACATCAATGAGGTAAAGCAATTCATTCAATTGGATGATACAGGAGCTGCTGTTGTTTTTGAAGGCATCGTTAGGCCTGATCAAATGCCCAATGAAGAGGCTGTAGCTACTATTGAATACGAAGGATTGTCTGAAATGGCCATTAGTGAGTTGGAAAAAATAGCATTGCAAATTCAATCCCGATACGAAATACATTCCATTTATTTCCATCATTTATTGGGTAAAGTAGCTGTGGGCCAAACAGCAGTTTGGGTAGGTGTTGGAGCCCGACACCGAAAAGATGCCTTTGGAGCCTTGGATTACTTGATGGATGAAGTAAAAAAAACGGTTCCCATATTTAAAAAAGAAATCAGTCAACAACAGTCAGAACATTGGGTTGTCCCCAAATACAACAATGATAATTAGAATACTAGGAATAATTTTTTTGGTCTTGGCCATGAGCGCATGCCAATCGACCTCATTCTTCATCAAAAAATACGACGCTAGGGGAAAGTGGATTTTTAACGCTGCACCAACCGCAGAGCTCTTAAAAGCCAAGCCAAGACTCACGGAACAAACAGTCTGTTCTCTGAACGATGAGGAATTGATCTTGGTAAAAGAAGAGGTGTGGCGAATCAATCCAGACACAGACATCATTGATTCTGAAGAGGTCATTTCTGAAGAATATGTTCCCATGCCTGAGCCATACATGGACACTACGGAAGTTGAAGATGCCAGTGATTATGCTTTGCCTTATGAGACACCCAAACCCAAAAAGAAAGGAATGTTGGCCACGCTTAAGTTTTTTTCCATGGTGTTTGAATTGGCTTTGGCTTTTGTATGCGTTTTGGGAATCATCGCATTGATTGCTGCCATCAGTTTGGGCAGTGTTACCGGCGTAATGCTTGTTTTGGCCATTTTGGGAATCATCGCACTGTTTTCCATTGGCTTGATAGCCGCTTTGCTAGCGCTCTTCACCGTAGTAATGGTTTTATTCTTGTTGATTTTTAAATTAGGAGGAAAACACAAAATAGGCGGATGACGGATCATACAACATACATGGATTTGGCCATTGCTTTAGCACTAAAAGGCTTGGGTAAGGTAAAATCGAATCCTCTGGTTGGGGCTGTTGTTGTTTACAACAATACCATCATAGGACAAGGCTACCATGAATGTTATGGCGGGGCGCATGCAGAAGTCAATGCTATTGAAAGTGTTGTTGACAAAAGTTTATTGCCATACGCAACACTTTATGTCACATTGGAACCTTGCGCTCACCAGGGAAAAACGCCGCCTTGTGCATCACGCATTGTTCAAGAAAAAATCCCCCATGTCGTTATTGGACAACTTGATCCCAATCCCAAAGTGGACGGAAAGGGAATCGCATACCTCCATGAACACGGCGTAAATGTTACTACAGGAATACAAGAAGAAACATGCCGTTGGATGAATCTAAGGTTCAATACCTTTTTTGAAAAAGAACGCCCCTTCATCATTTTGAAATGGGCACAGTCCGCAGATGGTTTCATGGATCCTTTAAGGAATCAAGGACAAAAAGGAAGCATTGCCATCAGTGGTGAAGCGAGCAGAGCAAAAGTTCAGCAATGGAGAAAAGAGGAAATGGCCATACTGGTGGGAAGAAATACCATCTCCACAGACAATCCGAGATTAACCGTTCATGACGACATCACGGCTTCACCCTTGCGCATTGTTTTGGATCCGCAAGGCCAATTGCAACCCTATGACCAATGGCATATAGGACAATGTCCCCCTGGCTCCATTGTTGTACACCAAGACAACCAAAAAATCCATGAGCTTCCTTATGGTATGACTGCCTTGCCATATCACGATGATGCTTTTACAGCCATATTTCACTATGCGCGTCAGCATGCCATAACTTCTCTTTTGGTTGAGGGTGGTGCCAATACTCTGCAATATCTGATCGATAACAATTTATGGGATGAGGCAAGGGTTTTTGTTGCCCCACATTCATTGCATGCAGGTTTGGCAGCACCTCTAATCAACCAAAAACCAAGAACAACAGAAGCCTCAGGAGTGGATCAATTAAACTTTTATTATCGATGAATTTCCTCATACTCTCCATTCTCTCCACTACCCTGCTCTATCTCTTATTCAAGTGGTTTGCGATCAAAGGGGTTCAGGTATTTGAAGCCATCATGGTCAATTATCTCGTAGCCTTCACCTTTGGTATCAGTATGGCTACCGACTTAAAAGCGGGACTTGACGAAGCTTTGCAATTTCCAACTTGGAGTTGGGGAGCCCTGTTATTGGGGATATCCTTCATTAGTATTTTCAATGTTACAGGAAAATCGGCCCAATTGGTAGGGGTTAGCAATACCACCATTGCGGGTAAGATGTCTTTGGTGTTGGTGGTTATTCTATTTACAATGACCAATCCTGAAGAACAATTGACCACCACCAAATGGATGGCCATTGGTTTGGCGATATTGGGAATTGTATTCAGTTCAATCAAAGCTGATGGGCGAAGATTTGAAAAAGCAATGTTGGTTTATCCCGCCATCATTTTTTTTGGATCGACGTTGATTGACTATATGATTCCAAAATTGTCTGAGACCGCCAAAAGTCCAGCCGCCCTATCCTTGTATGCATGTTTGCCTTTTTTAACCGCGGGAATTACAGGATTGCTTTTTGTATTGTATAACAAAGTAAAAAGGACAGAAAGGACATTTCATTTCGGAAAGAAAGAATGGATATACGGAACAATACTTGGAGTGGTGAATTACGGATCGATATTCTTTTTGGTTCGGACCATCGACAGTGGTTGGATGTTGAAGACCAGTATCATTTGTTTGAACAACCTTGGTGTAGTGATGCTGAGTACCATCATCGCAGTTGCCTTTTTCAAGGAGCGTTTGAGCAAGGTGAATGTGTTGGGATTGGCCTTATCGGTAGTGGCCTTGTTGCTATTGATGGTTTAGCGAAGTAAAAGTGATCCCGTTGCGAATCGAACGCAAATCCTGGGTTCCGGAGACCCATGTAATATCCATTATACTACGGGACCAATACTTTTGACGGGGGCAAAGATAGGGGAAATCAGGAAAGAGAATTATGCAATCGCAGGCGACTGCGGGAAGAGAAAAGGGGAAAGCGAATTAATGCCTGATTAGCTTGAACGTTTTTAATCCACTTGATTACTCTATGGCAAATGAAGATACTTTGAGCGATTAATCTAACCTAACTTTGAAACACAAATTCAACTCATCCAAATATTAACCATGATCCAATTCCTGCAACAAATCAAAGACAGAAACGATAC
>CAMCTV010000056.1 GCA_945878635.1 Chryseobacterium gleum
GGGATGCGCTTCCGAAATATGCAATACCCTAAAACCATGATTCATGAAAAAATTTCGAACTTCATTCATAATAGGAAACGCATTATCGTTTCCAATAAAATCATGGCAACTAATGGCTGCTGCCTTTATAATATGAATACTTTGCGTCATTCCACCCAACATCTGTAATTCTGCACCTTCAATATTAACTTTTAAAAAATCAATTCTCTTGATTTTGTTATCAAAAACAAACTGATCCAATGTCCTCATTTGAACATTGACAGCCTTTTCTTCAACATCGGGCTCCTCCATCAGCGCGTTCTTTTGATGCGCGTGCTGATTCTGTAACCAAACTGCACCATTCTCACTGCCTATTGCGACTTGATGGGCTTCAGTATTGGAATAACCTCCCTTATCAATCAAAGTCTGCAAGCTTTTAAATGTCTCTGGATGACTCTCTATTGCAAAAACCTTCCCCCTTGCACCCACTAAATCTGAATAGATAATAGCTTCAGTCCCTGTTCCTGCGCCAACATCAATTACAACATGTCCAGGGATAAGATCAAAATACCGAAGGTTCACCTTCATTACTATGGACTTTAAAAATGCTTTACTGAGAAGCCAACCCGGCACAACATCAACATGAATCAATTCCTTACCTTCATACAATTCAAATCTATTGCTATGCTTATTCCGAATAAGTTTGGTTATCACTTTTCTTCTCAAGAGCGTCAAAATAAAATTGAGGACAGGAATAAACCTTCTCCTGAAAGGTCTATTAAAATAATGGCTCAACTTTGATTTAACACTCATGCAGAAATAAATTAACCCTTCTTATACCAACCTGAATACTTCAATAAAGATAGCATCGAGCGGTAGTGATTTTTGAACAAGATTCTTAGCACTACAAAGTACCCAATGGAAGCAACTGACAATTGCAGCATTAAAAATAAAAAAGGTGATTCCAATGGAGTACAATTCCTAACCGCGATGATACACAAAGCGACAATCGAGCCGACAATAAATGGTGCTGCTAGGTCAATAGATTGGCGGAACAGAGAGTAGGAAATAAAACGTTGTGTCCAAATTCCATGAATAACATATGCGACAAGATTGAAAACCAAGGTTGCTAAAAGCATCCATTGAATCCCAAACTGAATTCCAAAATAGACTATGAGCACCACTATCGCTTTTTTAATCAATTCAACCCTTAAAAACACGTCTGTTCTGTTCATTAATTGAGGAATCAACAAATTCAAATGATGCACTGGATAAAACGCACCAATAACACTTAGTAGTTGAAGATAAATAGCACAAGGCAACCACTTTTCACCAATCAATACTACAATAAAAGTATCAGAAATCACGGCCAAAGTAAACATCATAGGAACCGCCATTAGCATTGAGCCTATAAGAATCTGTTGGAATGTCGTCCTTAATTTATCCAGATCATTTACTTGTGCTGACATCACGGGATAACTGACCCTAGAAATGATGTTGCTAAAATTAGAAGATGGTAACTTTTGAAATTGATCCGCTCTTGAATAGTATCCCACCTCTGCCGTAGAAAAGTACTTGCCTATCACCAGATAATACAAATTGGCAAAAATGGTATCAATGATACCGCTGATCAGCAATCTACTTCCAAAACGAAAGTGCTCTTTCAATAGGGTCCAATCAAATACCCAAATGGGTCTCCATTTGTTTTGCAACCACAACAACGTGGTGGATGTCAATTTTTGAAAAATACTCTTCATCACCAAGCTCCACACACCAAGACCCTGGTAAGCCGCTACTATGCCCACCACACCGCCAACCACATTGGATACCACAGAAATCTTGGCCAATAACTTAAAATCTAATCGCCTTGTCAAATCGGTCTTTTGAACCAATGCCAACGAATCGATAAACACCACTATCCCAAAAACAGGCAGAATTTGAGCCAAGATTGGGTGACCATAAAAATCTGCAACCCAAGGTCCAATAAGTTGCAGCAGGCTCCAAAAAAAAACGGCAATTACCAAATTGGTATAAAAAATAGTAGACAAATCTTCTGGTCCAACATGCTGTTTTCTAATCAATGATTGATGGAAACCACTATTGACAAATATTTCTGAAACAGCAATAAATATCATAATCATACCCACCAAACCAAACAAATCTGGACTGAGCAATCGTGACAAAACAATACCTACCAAAAAAGTGACGGCTTGGCTCAAAAAGTTCTCAACAAAACTCCAAAAGAACCCTTTTACTGTTTTGCCTTGCAAATCACTTTTGGCCATTTATTGAGACTCCGTATTATTAAAACCAACTTAAATATTTTCCCAATACCAATCAACAGCCTCCTGCAATCCATGATCAATCAGAATAGAGGGGGCATAGCCCATAAGGGATTTGATCTTTTCTATAGAAGCCAAAGAATGCGGTATATCACCCATTCGTTGATCGCCATATACAATGGACACTTGAGCTATGGCGTTGTTTTTTTTAGACAGGTTCAACTTGATTTTTTCCGCCAACTCCTTAAGCGTTGTTGCTTCACCGCAAGCCACATTATAAATCTGATTCAAGGCCTTTTCATTTTTTGTACCTAATGCCAACATATTAGCATCTACGACATTTTGAATATAGGTAAAATCTCTTGAAAAAGAGCCATCACCATTGATGACGGGCGATTCCAAGGCCATCAATTGTTTAACAAAACGAGGTATAACAGCGGCATAAGCACCATCAGGATCTTGGTTTTTACCAAACACATTGAAGTATCGTAAGCCAATGTATTGCATTCCGCACGTACGATGAAAAACATCTGCATACAACTCATTAACCAGTTTGGTCACGGCGTAGGGCGATAAGGGATTGCCAATTTGATTCTCAACTTTGGGCAATGCCGTGGAATCACCATAAGTACTAGAACTGGCTGCAAAAATAAATCTCTGCACTTTGGCTTGCTTGCTTGCCTCAAGCACATTTAGAAATCCGGTAATATTTACCGCATTGGTTGCCATCGGGTCATTGATTGAACGCGGTACCGATCCGAGCGCAGCTTGATGAAATACAAAACTGCATCCATCAACAGCGCATAAACAGGTATCAAAATTTCTGATATCACCTTGAACAAACTGGAATCGTTCATTGGTCAAAAAAGCTTCAATGTTTTTTTTGAAACCGGTAGAAAGATTATCCAAGCAAATCACCCGATAACCTTCCTCCAACAACCTTTGACATAGGTTGGAGCCGATGAACCCGGCTCCCCCTGTAACCAAAACCTTAGCTAATTGAGTGTCAACACTCACGGGCAAACTCATGCGATACCGCCGTCCTGCTTGGCTTTTTCATTGTATGCCTTTTGTCTTTTCAACCACAACCAAAGGCCAAAAAATCCCCCAATAATGAATATCGTATTCATGATGCTCAAAGAAGGAACCAATAGGTGCTCAAAATAACCTTGAAAGAAGCTAACGATTGGGTTAAGGACACTTTGCAAATTCATAATTAAAAGATTTGAGCAAAAGTAATCAACATTGCATAAAAATAAAAAAACATCCTCATTTTTGTACCCACCATGATTCTCCGCAGCTTTACACAAAATTCACCACTTCTGCCTCTCATCTATCCGTTGGTGATTATTCTGATTATTCTGTGCGGTCATCAAGAATTATGGCTTCATGCGCAAACTACCTCATTGGCTTGGATGAGCCCACTAACCATCAACTTAAGTTTCATCTCTATCCTAACTTTCAACGCCCTTCTCACCAATCAAATTTACAACCGCAGTGAATTGTATCACTCCCCCGTTTTCTTGACAGGATTGATCTACGCCATTCTTTCCTCAATCGCATGTGTTCAGACGGGAAACTTATTGATACTTGTTGCTCAAACCTTCTTTTTAATTGGTTTGTACTTTTCTTTCTCCATTTTTAGACAAAAGAAAATCGCACACTTTCTTTTCTCTGCCGCTCTTTTCATTGGTTTGGCTACGCTACTTGACGAACAATACTTTGCGTTTATTTTATTTCTTTTTTTTCTGGCCTTGTGGAATAGACCATTTTCTATCAAAGACATTACCATTGTCATCATTGGGTTTTTTACCCCCATGATGTATTGGAATCTGTGGATATGGCTCACACAGCATGCTGCGGAATATTCGTCTTTTTGGCCATCCCGTAAAGTAGTCGAGATGTCTTTTTTACCAACGCCTTCGTTAACTTTTGTAATCACTTTAATTGCCTCAGTTGTACTTGCTGTCATCTCCTTGTCGCACAAAGAAGACAGACAATCCAACAAAACCGTTCAAAGCAAACAGTATCTCATCCTTTTCCTTGCCCTCTCTATCCTTTCCAATGCGCTGGACTACTTCCTCAATCAACACTTCAGCATCCATGATATTGTATCCCTAGCACCCATACTTTTGCTTTCCCAATATTGGACACATTACAGAACTAGCCTTTTTGCCCCTTTTGTTTTTTACATTTTCCTGATAATTGCAATCATTGAATTTTTTCATTGGTTCTAGCATAAAGCATTTCGTAATTTTGAAAAAAAATAATCATGAAATTTGGCGTTGTTGTTTTCCCTGGTAGCAATTGTGATGAGGATTTGGTTTATACTCTGCAAGAAGTTCTTCATCAAAACGTAGTAAAACTTTGGCACAAGGATACCAGTATTCAAGGTTGTGATTTCATTATGGTGCCTGGCGGATTCTCATATGGCGACTACTTAAGAAGTGGAGCCATTGCCCGTTTTTCTCCAATTATGGAAGAAGTAATTGGCCATGCCAATAAAGGCGGCTATGTCATGGGTATTTGCAACGGATTTCAAATTTTAACAGAAGCCAAACTTTTACCAGGTGCATTGCTGCACAACAATAGCCGCAAATTCATTTGCAAAAATGTCCATTTAAAAGCGGACAACAACAACAATATCGTTACCCAAAACTTGCTTTTGGACTCTGTTTTTCAAGTTCCCATCGCTCATGGAGAAGGTAATTTCTTTGCAAGTTCTGAGGAACTAAAAAGAATTGAAGACAATGGACAAGTGCTCTTCCGGTATTGCGATAGCGAAGGGAATATCACTCATGAAAGTAATCCCAACGGTGCTTTAAACAACATCGCAGGTGTTACCAATGCCAAGAAAAATGTATTTGGAATGATGCCCCATCCAGAAAGAGCCTCAGATTTTGAATTGAGCAATACCGATGGCCGTGTTATTTTTGAATCCATTCTGGCTCAATTGCCTGTCTAATTAACATTTCTCTATCGCTTTTAACACTTTTCATTGGGTTTGTTTAATCCTTTGGGCTATATCTATGCACAAACTAAAAACATGAGAAAAGTCTTTTCCACCTTGGTTCTTTGCCTTTGGATTTCTCTAATTTCTTCAGCGCAAAACGGTGCATGCACTGCCGCACAGTTACAAGCTTCCGACAGCGGTCAATGGTCCATAGCCAGTGCAATGGATTGGACAATCATTGCAGATATATACGGTTCTAATGGCAACTTTTGCCTTCCGGATGGATGTTTCTATTTGTACGGCTTTGGCACCAATCAATGGGTTACTTCCAACGACATTTCGATTGTGGTCAATGATTCCATTCTTCCTTTGGATGTTCAATATGCCGATTCTACTGGTTACATGGTTGCATTTTTTAATTGGAATGGCACCTCCGGATGTGTGGACCCCAACGCTTGTAATTACAATCCTTTGGCCACTTGCGGAGATTACAGCACATGTAGTTACGACTGCTATGGTTGTCTGGATAGTGATGCTGTAAATTTTAACCCCAACGCTACCATTGATAATCTAACCTGCTGTTACAGTCAATGGGCTTTGGTGGAATCCAATGACAGTATCTCTTACTCCATAATGAATGGCCTAGGCCAATATTTGGTTAGTGGAGACAATTACAGTGGCTTGTCAAATCAAGGATTCTGCCACGATCCCGGATGCTATACCATTTATGTACAAGGTTTGGATCAAGATCCTTTTACCGTAAACTTGGTTAGCAACGGGGCAACCTTGCAAACGGAATTCGTTGCACAAGGTTGGTGGACAGCCTTTCAACACAGCAACGGGGGAATAACGGGCTGCACAGATGCCAATGCATGCAATTTCAATCCTGAAGCCAGTTGCAGTGATGGATCATGCGAATACAACAGCTGTCAGGGTTGTACGGATAGCACAGCCGCTAATTTTAATCCCGTTGCCATTTATGACAATGGAACATGTTGCTATGGTGAATTAATGTCCGTCAATGTTCCCAGCAGCGTTTGGTGGTATTATTATGGTCAAAACAACTATGCATCTGGCATTGGTTCAGCCAACTCTTGCTTCAATCCAGGTTGCGGAACTTTCACCGCCTACAACAACGTTTATGAGGCT
Source organism: Chryseobacterium gleum (assembly GCA_945878635.1). Lineage (GTDB taxonomy): Bacteria > Bacteroidota > Bacteroidia > Flavobacteriales_D > Sanyastnellaceae > CAMCTV01. Next base: position 6,364 of record CAMCTV010000056.1, read on the forward strand.
TTTGATTACAGTGTAACCGGCGCCAATGGGAATATAATCTCAAGCGGCAATTCTTTGGATCCATCATCAGAATGGGATGACATTTCTACCATTCACATCACCATCAACAATGGCGAGATTGTAGCGGGTTGTAGTGACCCCAATGCGTGCAACTTTAATCCGTTGGCCAACTGTTTTGATTACAACTTGTGTGACTACTCATGTCAAGGCTGCACCAATCCAGAAGCTTATAATTTCAATGAAAACGCTACAACAGACAACGGAAGTTGCTGCCTAGACAACTACTTTGAAGTAACTGCTGTAAGCGCTGGCGGTATGGTGTCATGGAGTGCCATTGATGGATATGGCAACACGGTAGGGTCTACCGATTTCTCTGTCGAGACTTCCGGATTTTGTGCACCTTCTAGTTGTATCACTTTTCATGCAAGTGATTTAATGGGAATGCCTTTTTCACTAACCATCAAGCGCAATGGAGAAATTGTTTATGCTAATAATAGCATCTCCACTTACGACTTTACTTGGAATTATGACAATAATCAAATTGTGGGTTGCGCTGATCCCAGCGCTTGTAATTACAACCCCAATGCCAATTGCTTTTTGTACAACATCTGCGACTACTCTTGCTTGGGCTGTACAGACCCTACTGCCATCAATTTCAACCCTGCAGCCACCCTTGACAATGGTACTTGTTGCACTTCCGAACATTGGCAAACCATCAATGCTTCTGGAGATGTTTTCTTTTATGTGGCAGCCAACGACGGTACCCAATCCCAGCAAGGATTCTATCCACAGAATAGCGGTTTCTGCATGAACAGTAACTGCTACATGCTCTATGCATTTGGAACATCTGGCCAAACAGTGGACATTGCAATAGCCAACAACAACTTGGGTGAATATTATAACTTTACCACAAACGCGTATTTGGGATACAACATCGAAAACATCGGCATCAATGAAATTGCAGGATGCACCGATCCGATTGCTTGCAATTACAATCCCAATGCGACATGTGACTACGGCTACTGTGAATACTATTGCGGCGGTTGCATGGATCCGCAAGCATTAAATTATAGCCAAAATGCAATATTCGATGATGGATCATGCTCTTATCAAGTGGTTTCCCCTGTCGTTGGTATGCAATTGGTGCCTGATGAAAACAATCAACAATTTTATGTAATGATTGCCCTTACTGAAATGGGGAATGTTTCTCCCTATGCAGTGACCAATACCGCCAATGATGGCATGATGACCATGATGGATCCCGGCACAGCTATGGCAGGTCCCTTCAGCTGCGGCGACTCTGTTCAGTTCCATGTTCATGCCATGGGTTACAACATGAATACAATTATGATTTCACCAACCTACCGTATGGATTGCGAAGCCATGGATGTTGTTGAATCAATAAATAATATCGCTCTGGCCCACCCAAATCCAGCCAATCAATCATTGAACTTGAGCGGTATTCAATCCAATACATTAATTACCATTAGAGATACGCAAGGCAGAATGATTTACAATGCTCTTTCAACGGCCAATCAAAGGAATTTGGATTGCAGCCAATGGGCGAACGGCATTTACTTTATTGAACTAAAAGACAAAGAAGGCGTGCGACAATTAAACGTACAGGTCGTACATTGATTACCGAATGCAAACATTAAGTCAATAAAAAGGAGCGATTCATCGCTCCTTTTTATTATCCATTCAACAAATGATCATCCACCATATTGGGCAAGGTCACTTTCAACAATGGTTCCTTCTCCATTGCGCGTTTTATGGCAAACACGGCCTCTTCATTTCTTGCCCAACTTCTGCGAGCAATGCCGTTGTTCACATCCCAATGCAACATGCGATTCAATCTCACACTGGCTTCTTTGGAACCATCCAAAAGCATCCCAAAGCCTCCGTTGATGACTTCACCCCAACCTACACCACCACCATTGTGCAAGCTTACCCAAGTGGCACCTCTAAAAGCATCACCCACAAAATTATGCACCGCCATGTCTGCTGTAAATCGTGAACCATCATAGATATTTGACGTCTCCCGAAATGGGGAATCAGTTCCACTTACATCATGGTGATCCCGTCCTAATACGATTGGACCTATTTCACCAGCTGCAATGGCATCGTTGAATGCCTGAGCAATGGCCATTCTACCTTCTGCATCGGCGTACAAAATTCTGGCCTGTGATCCCACAACCATTTTATTTTTTCCTGCCTCTTGAATCCAACGGATGTTATCTGCCAACTGTTGTTGAATCTCGGCAGGAGCCTGCTCCTTTAAAGATTGTAATACACGCTCTGCGATACGATCCGTCTTTTCCAAATCCTCAGGGCTACCCGAACAGCAAACCCATCGAAAGGGACCAAATCCATAATCAAAGCACATGGGTCCCAGAATATCCTGCACATAACTGGGATAAGCAAATGCCAAACCATCAATTGTTCTATTGTACAACTTGGATCCAGGTGTAGCCAATACTTCCGCACCAGCCCTTGACGCCTCCAATAAGAAAGCATTTCCGTAATCAAAAAAGTACATTCCTATAGCAGAATGTCCATTGATTGCCGCTGCGTGACGTTTTAAGGTAATCTGAATCTCGTTTTTGAATCTCTCAGGATCATTGGCCATCATTTCATTGGCCTCATCATAAGAAAAACCCGCAGGATAGTAACCTCCCGCCCATGGATTGTGCAAAGATGTTTGATCACTACCTAAGTCAACCAGCACTTCTTGCTTCAACAACTCTTCCCAAAGATCAACGATATTACCAACATAAGCATAGCTTTTCACTATCCCATTGTCCTTATCGGCTTTGGCTTTTGATACAACCACTTGAACATCTTCTTCGATAACATCTACCCAACCTTGATCAAATCGCTTGTAGGCTGCTTTTGGATTTACCTCAGCAGTAATACTCACACATCCTGCAATATTGGATGCCTTGGGTTGAGCACCAGACATTCCGCCCAATCCTGCTGTTACAAACAACAATCCCTGACCAGGCAGATCGTAAATTCCATGATCACCCCTTCCTTTACGCAACATTCTAGCTGCATTCATAACGGTGATGGTTGTACCATGCACTATTCCTTGCGGTCCGATGTACATGTATGAACCCGCAGTCATTTGTCCGTATTGCGTCACTCCCAATGCATTAAACTTCTCCCAGTCATCCGGTTTGCTATAATTGGGTATCATCATTCCATTGGTGACAACAACTCTAGGGGCTTCTGCATGAGATGGGAACAAACCCAGCGGGTGACCACTATACATGACCAGCGTTTGGTCATCTGTCATCTCAGATAGATACTGCATCACCAATCTGTATTGGGCCCAATTCTGAAAAACAGCTCCGTTGCCCCCATAAGTAATCAGCTCGTGCGGATGTTGGGCCACAGCTGGGTCCAGATTGTTCTGAATCATAAGCATGATGGCTGCTGCTTGTTTAGAACGACAAGGATACCATTCTATGGGACGGGCTTTAATCTCTCCATGCGGGCGATACAGGTGCATGTAGATCCTTCCAAACTGCTTCAACTCTTCCCTAAACTCAGTCAACAACTGAGCATGCATTGAAGAAGGGAAATAGCGCAAGGCATTGCGCAGCGCCAATTTCTTCTCAGCGTCATTCAATATCTCTTTTCTTCTTGGAGCGTGGTTAATTTTATCATCCCATACTGGTGCATTGGGCAACGCCAAAGGTATTCCACCCTTAATCTCTTCTTGAAATTGAATAATCATTGATTCCATTTAACAAAGGTAAAACTTGTTGACGCAAACGTGTGCTAACTTTGCAACATGGACAAAAAGAAAATTCCCACGGCTGTTTATGCCGAAATGACTCCCAACCCTTCTACGATGAAATTCGTTGCAGATCGTTTGCTCATATCTGGTGGATTACAAGTTGAATATAGAATGGCTCAGGAGGCCAAAGGCTCATCGGCATTGGCTGAGGAACTGTTTCACTTCCCATTTGTAAAAAGTATTTTTATCAGCAGCAACTATGTAACGATTACAAGAGATGAAAGTTTGGATTGGGACATGATTGTCATGCAACTCAGAGAGTACATCAGAGAATGGCTGATGGAAAATGAAATTGCTGTTAGCACTATACCTGCCTCATTGATGTCGAGAGAAACACCTCAACCAGACTCAGATGCCAATAGAGACAATCCCGCCATTGCCCGATCAGAGAATGCGGTATTTACGCCTTCTCCATTTGACGAAGAAATCATATTCTTGCTCAATGAGTATGTCCGTCCTGCTGTTGAACAGGATGGAGGCGCCATCGATTTTGTAGGTTATGACAACAAAAAAGTATATGTCAATATGCGCGGCGCATGCTCAGGTTGCCCGTCTTCAACTGCTACTCTGAAAGGTGGTATTGAAAGTCTACTAAAAGCCAAGTTACCAGAAGCGATAGACGAAGTGATTGCTCAAAGCGTATAATGATTACTTATTTCCTACATGGATTCCTAGAATCGCCTGAAATGTGGAAATTTTGCGCTTCGCCATTTCCCAATGCCAGATACCTATCTATTCCTGGTCATGGTGTTTGGTTAAATGAGGTATGTCCTGACTCAATGGAGGGCATAGCGGTAGCACTAATAAAAGAATTTGACACCAATCAATCGTTTCAAATCATTGGGCATTCTATGGGAGGTTATCTCATTCCACATCTCCTCAATTTGGGACTGAATCCGCTCCGTATCGGTATCTTCCATTCCAAATTAGGCACTGATGATGAAACCAAAAAAGTACAACGTCAAAGGGCCATCGACTTGGTACAAGACAACAAATCATTGTATGTCCGCACAATGATTACCCATTTGTTTTCGGACGGTTTTAAAGTAAAGAGATACCAAGCAATCGAACGGTTAATTGATGAAGCCAATGCGGTAACAGCTCAAACCATCGTTGCCTGTCAAAAAGCAATGCTAAGCAGATCTTGCGGCATAGATAGCGCAAAACAGAAAAAGATACCGATTCATTATTTTGCGGGTGCCAAGGACACTGGAATTCCATTGGCGCAAATCCATTCTGAGATTTCAAAACTACATCCATTCGCAACATTAGATGTTGAAGAAGACATCGGTCACATGGGACAATGGGAATCTCCCGATGCTGTGATGCTATGGTTGAATAAATACTTCATCGACTAGACAACGTGAACGACAAAAAAGGCTGCATCTAAACTTGCAGCCTTTTTTTTGTTGTGTAAGATAACAAAAAGGGCGCCCAATGGGCGCCCTTTTAAAAGATATCAGAATGATCTTATCGGTTAACCACCATTCTCATGGTGTTCAATTGACCGTTTTGAACCATTTCAACCATGTACAATCCACCAGCCAAAGTCTGACCAAAGTCCATGGTGGTATTCATTGCACCTTCTACAATGTAGCGGTTGCTGTATACCATACGACCTGTAGCATCAGTGATGCGAACTTGCAATTCACCTTCCATGCCATCAACGTTCAAGTTGACACTAGAACCATTGTTAGGGTTAGGATAGATGCTGGTGGTAACACCATTGAAAGAACGCTCAGCGATAACACCTTCATCTTCGATGGTTGGCATTCCTGCTACACCTGTAGTCTTCACGCAAGCAACAGTTCCATAGTTAGAATTTGTTGCGTTGTCTACGTGCTTACCACGGATGCGTACATCATAGGTCTGACCATTTCCAATTCCAGGAACTGTGTTCAAGGCAAGGACACGAGATCCGCCTACTGGACCAGCTACATTGACTGGAAGATCTACTGTTGGCAACACTTTTGCAAACTCATAATCATAGTTGCGCACACCGCAAACCGAACGGTTGGTGGTGATTGAACCAGTGGTTGCACTCTTAAATGCTGGACAACGATCGCTTACGCGCACATTCAAATCAGCCTCAGAGTTCAAACCAATTACAGAAACTACGCTACCTGCTGCAGTTAATGCATTCATGTTTCCAAATGCATCAGCCAAGTTGTAAGCAGCATCTACAGTAACATAATAGGTCAATGCAGTTCCACTCAAAATATTGGCAGGTAAAATTCTACCCAACTGACAGATGGTAGAAGCAACAGTTCCTGTTCCTGCTGGGATAGCATAAACCCATGATGGTGTTCCTGCTCCTGTAGCAACAGCCGTGTTGGCATCTGTTTGATTGGCCCAACGCTTAACAGTGTAACCTGTTGAATTAGCGCGGAACTTGGCTTTGAAGTTTTGACATGTATTGTTGTATACACCAGTGTAGCTGGTATAAGGCAAGATGTCAGCTTCAGAAGAACGCAAGTAAGAGATAACAGTAGACACCTGACCAGCAGTTGCGTTGTTGTTCTTAACAGAGAAATAGTACTGATTGCCAGGAATCAACTGATCAGTCAACAAGATTTCACTTCCTGCATCAGCAGCTGCTCCTTGAGCACCAATAATAACATCGTTCTCAGTCAAAATTGGAATCATTGGATTAGAAGCAGGACCATCATACAATGAAATTTGATTGTCGTCAGCTACTGAACCAGATCCTACAACAGAAATTCTTGCAGCGTTGGCAGCAGCAGTGAAAGTATACCATACTTCATTGCCAGCCACGTTGGCCAAATTGGTTGTATAAGATGTTTGAACACCTGTTCCAAACTGACCGATGGTATTCACAGCAACTGCATTGGCAACACCAGCACCAGGAACATAACCTGTGATGATGTTGGTAGGCAATGT
>CAMCTV010000057.1 GCA_945878635.1 Chryseobacterium gleum
GAGTATAGGAATGTGCTAATTGTAGAAATTCCAAATGGTGATTACGCCAAAACCATAGCAAGACAATTTGTTTTCTCAACGTGGTATTATCTTTTTTTAGAGGAGCTTGAAAAATCCAATGATGCTTTTCTTCAAGGTTTTGCTCAGAAGTCCATCAAAGAAGTAAGGTACCACTTCCAACACAGCCGTGATTGGATTTTGCGCATGGGTGGTGGCACAGAAGAGAGCCACCGCCGTTTGCAGAATGCATTGAATGAATTGTGGGAATTTACTGGTGAGTTAATGACCAATTCCGTTCATGAAATGGAGGCGATAGCAAAAGGAATAGGTGTTGACAATGTTGCATTAAAAGACACCTTCGATCGAATCGTTTCTGCTGTATTTCAAGAGGCCAATGTTACAGTACCTGCAGATATTTGGATGCAAAAAGGAGGCAAGGAAGGCAAACACTCTGAACATTTGGGTTTTATTTTGGCCGAGTTGCAATTCCTGCAAAGGGCTTATCCCAATTCAAAATGGTAGAAGTTGAGGCAGATTTGATTTGGGAATACCTCAAGATGGTTGAGGACCCTGAGATTCCAATTCTCAATGTCATTGAGATGGGAATTGTCCGAGATTTAACTTGGGATGAAGACAAGAAGAAATGGCACGTGGTGATTACGCCAACTTACAGCGGATGTCCAGCAATGAAGGCCATTGAGGAAGATATCATAGAAGTTTTGGCGGAACTTCAAGTGAAGAATGTTATCGTGGATACGGTCCTTTCTCCACCTTGGACTACAGATTGGATGAGTGATGAGGCACGCGAGAAATTGAGGTCGACAGGGATTGCCCCTCCCGAAAAAGGTTCTGCTGACAAAGGATTGCTCATGGGTAAAGTAAAAGATGTGGCATGTCCCAGATGTGCTTCTACCCACACCATCATGGTATCTCAATTTGGAACAACGGCATGTAAAGCGTTGTACAAATGTGGTGACTGCCTTGAGCCATTTGATTATTTTAAATGCATTTGAGATGTCGTTCCCAGTGGATAAATTGCCTCATGTAGGGACGACTATTTTTTCAGTGATGTCCCAGTTGGCGGCAGAGCACAATGCCATTAATTTGGGGCAAGGTTTTCCAACCTTTCCAGTAGATTCTTTACTGATCGATTTGGTAACAAAGGCCATGAAGGATGGCTTCAACCAATACGCTCCAATGCCAGGTGCACCCTCATTAAGGCAACGTATTGCAGAGAAATTGCTCCTTAGAGGTGGTTTTAGCTATGACTGGCAAAACGAGATAACCATTACTGCAGGAGCTTCTCAAGCGCTGTTCACCGCGATAAGTTCTTTGATTCAAAAAGGCGATGAGGTTATTTTATTTGGTCCTGCATACGATTGTTATGCTCCGGCCATTGCATTAAATGGCGGTACAGTCAAATGGGTTGATTTGCATTATCCTGATTTTTCTTTGGACCAGACAGCTCTTCAAGCGGCCATAACATCCCGAACCAAGTTGATCATTGTCAATAATCCCCATAATCCGAGCGGGAAGGTATGGAAAAAAGAAGAGTTGGATAGTATTGCTAAAGTTGTTTTAGAAAACAATCTGTTTATTATATCAGACGAAGTGTATGAGCACATTATCTTTGACGGTCTGGTTCATCACAGTATGATGGCGTATCCAGAATTGCGTGAGCGTTTACTGCTCACTTTTTCCTTTGGAAAGACCTTTCATGCCACCGGTTGGAAACTGGGATATGCAATTGGTCCAAAGGATTGGATGATGTCTTTCCGAAAGCAACATCAATTCAATGTCTTTACCTGCAATTCAGCATTTCAATATGCCATTGCCGATTACATGAAAGATATTACGCTGTATGATGCTATTTCACCCATGTATCAATCCAAACGCGATTTGTTGTTGTCATCTCTGCGTCATCCATTGTTGGAGATTGCACCCACATCAGGTACATACTTTCAATTGATAAAGTTTAAGGGAGATTCGCCATTGGATGATGTTCAGTTGGCGGAGGATTGGGTTGTCAATCAGGGGGTAGCTTTGATTCCAACTGCTGTCTTTTATAATGCTGCGGCCAACAATAGAGTGTTCAGGGTTTGTTTTGCCAAGGAAAATGATGACCTCATTTCGGCTGCACAAAAGCTGAACAATTTGCATTGATTATTGACTTTTTATTTTTTGTCAATCCCTTAAAAGGTGTATTTTTGCACCATAAAAGCTATTTAGAAAAATTCTAAATAAGAAGAATCATGATTAAAGTATCTGAAAGCGCAAAAATGCAAGTGGCCAAATTAATGGCTGATGAAAACCATCCGGCGGATTCATTTGTTAGAGTGGGTGTCGAAGGCGGTGGTTGCAGTGGTTTGATGTATCAATTAACATTTGATCATGAAATGAAAGAGGGTGATCAGGTTTTTGAAGACAACGGAGTGAAGGTTGTGGTGGATCGCAAGAGTTTCCTCTATTTGATAGGGACTGAATTGGAGTACACTGGAGGGTTAAACGGAAAAGGTTTTGTCTTTAATAATCCCAATGCTTCTCGAACCTGCGGTTGCGGAGAAAGCTTTTCAATTTAAGGCATGGAAATATTAGATGAAATAACAGGTAAGGATTACGAGTTTGGTTTTACAACCAATATCGAATCTGAGAAAATTCCTGCAGGACTCAACGAGGAGGTTATCCGTGTGATATCTGCCAAGAAGAATGAACCATCGTGGTTGTTGGATTGGCGTTTGGAGGCCTTTAAAATTTGGCAAGGAATGAAAGAGCCTGAATGGGCGCATGTTCACTACACCAAGCCAGATTTTCAAGCCATTTCCTATTACTCAGCCCCCAAGTCCAAACCCAAGTACAATAGCTTGGATGAAATTGACCCTGAAATGCGCAAAACCATGGACCGTTTAGGTATTTCCATGGATGAGCAAAAGCGTTTGAATGGAATAGCAGTGGATTTTGTGATGGACAGCGTTTCTGTGGCCACCTCATTCAAAGAGAAGCTGGGCGAGTTGGGCATTATCTTTTGTTCCATTTCTGAAGCAGTTCAAGAACATGGAGAATTGGTGAGAAAATATTTGGGAACAGTTGTTCCTAGAACGGATAACTTTTATGCGGCTCTAAATTCAGCGGTGTTTACTGATGGTTCATTTTGCTACATCCCCAAAGGGGTGCGTTGTCCCATGGAATTGTCTACTTATTTCAGAATCAATGAGGCTGGTACAGGTCAATTTGAAAGAACTTTGTTGATTGCCGATGAGGAAAGCTACGTGAGTTATCTAGAAGGTTGCACAGCGCCACAACGCGACGAGAATCAATTGCATGCTGCAGTGGTGGAGTTGGTCGCCATGGAAAAGGCAGAAATTAAATACAGCACTGTTCAGAATTGGTATCCTGGAGATAAAGACGGAAATGGCGGGGTGTTCAATTTTGTTACCAAAAGAGGTCTTTGCGATGGGTACAAATCAAAAATTTCTTGGACACAAGTAGAGACGGGTTCAGCGGTAACATGGAAGTATCCAAGTTGCATTTTAAAAGGTGACTATAGTGTGGGTGAGTTTTATTCGGTAGCCGTAACCAATCATTTTCAGCAAGCGGATACTGGAACCAAAATGATTCACATAGGCAGAAATACCCATAGTACAATCATTTCAAAGGGAATCAGTGCAGGCCATAGCAACAACAGTTATCGTGGATTGGTGCAGATCAATTCTAGTGCAAAAAATGCACGGAATTTTTCGCAATGTGATTCCCTATTGATGACAGATACCAGCGGAGCGCATACATTCCCTTATATTGAAGTGAATAATTCTTCTGCTCAAGTGGAGCATGAAGCCACCACTTCAAAAATTGGTGAAGATCAAATTTTTTATTGTTTGCAACGTGGGTTGGATGAGGAGCAGGCCATCAGTATGATTGTGAATGGATATGCAAAAGAAGTATTGAATAAACTTCCAATGGAGTTTGCGGTTGAGGCTCAAAAGCTTTTGGCCATCTCTTTGGAAGGAAGTGTAGGTTAAAAAAAGACGTTATGATTGAAATCAAAGATTTAAAAGCTTCCATAGGGGAGAAAGAAATTTTAAAAGGATTGAATTTGGTTGTCAAACCAGGAGAGGTGCATGCCATCATGGGGCCCAATGGTTCCGGAAAATCCACTTTAGCTTCTGTATTGGCGGGTCGTGAAGAGTATGAAGTGACAGGCGGAGAGGTTGTCTTTAATGGCAAGAATTTATTGGAAATGGCTCCAGAAGAAAGAGCGCGTGAAGGACTTTTTTTGGCCTTCCAATATCCCGTTGAGATACCAGGCGTTTCCAATATGAACTTTCTAAAAGCAGCTGTTGGTGAGGTGAGAAAGCACAGAGGTCAAGAGGCATTGTCTGCCAAAGATTTTTTGGCTTTGGTCAAGGAGAAATCAGCATTGGTTGAATTGGATGGCCAGTTGGCACACAGAGCAGTCAATGAAGGATTCAGCGGTGGTGAGAAAAAGAGGAACGAAGTGTTTCAAATGGCCATGTTAGAACCCAAGTTGGCCATTTTAGATGAGACAGATTCTGGGTTGGACATTGACGCATTACGTATTGTTGCACAAGGCGTGAATGCGATGCGTTCACCCGAGCGCTCGTTCATCGTTATTACCCATTACCAGCGCTTGTTGGATTATATCGTTCCTGATGTTGTGCACGTTTTGTACAAAGGGCGCATCGTGAAAACAGGAACCAAAGAATTGGCTATGGAATTGGAAGAGAAAGGTTACGATTGGATCAAAGAAACCATAGCGTAATGGAAAGGGTGTTGAATCATTCTATTCAAAAGTGGTTGGATGCCACGTTGACTTTTGATACAATCAAGCATCAAAATCATGATGCTGTGTTAGAGACATTGACAACCTTGGATTTTCCGCATTCTAAAATGGAGGATTGGAAATACACCAGAACGCAGAAACTGAATCAAGGTCAATGGGTATTGCAAAGATCTGAAGTCATCTCCGATCCCGAGTTTCAGGCTGTGTCATCTGTTCAAACGCAGATACGATCTGGATTTTTTGGTTGTCTTAATCAAGTTGCCCCAACAGAGGCCTTTTCATTGGACATATCGTCAAATGAAAGCTTTGAGGATCCGTTTCATTTTGTTATTAAAAGCAACACAGATTGGGCGTGGACACAACCTTCCTTTGAATTGACCTTGGGTGAGAATGCGAAGGCAAAAGTGGTATTGCATTTTATCGGTAAGAATAATGGGTTCTCCAATGCTATTTTGGATGTTAAGATGATGGAAGGTAGTCATTTGGATTTGGACATTATTCAAGACAATGATGATTCCTTTTTCCAGATATTGGATATCAAGGTGGATGAAGCAAGTAAGGCCATTTGCAATGTGGTTACCCACACACTGAATGGAGGATGGACAAGGAATAATTTGTGGATGAGTTTGAATGGTGAGAACGCCCACGCGGCACTTTCAGGATTCTATCTGCCTCAAGATGGTCAATTGGTGGATAATCATACAGTGGCGGATCATCGTGTTCCCAATTGTACATCCAATGAATTGTACAAAGGTGTATTGTATGACAAGTCAAAAGGAGTGTTCAATGGAAAGGTTTTCGTAAGGAAGGATGCGCAAAAGACCGTGGCATATCAGAGCAATAAGAATATCATGATGAGTGATGATGCAACGATGGATTCCAAGCCTGAGTTAGAAATTTATGCAGATGATGTTCGATGCAGCCATGGATCAACAACAGGTCAATTTGATGAAGAAGCTTTGTTCTATTTAAGAGCAAGAGGATTAAGTGCGTTGGGAGCAAAACAATTGTTGGTTTCAGCCTATGTGAATGAGGTTATCAATCGTTCCAATAATGCTGAGGTGGTGACTTTTGTGAAGCAAGAGTTGTCTGCTAGAGGCCTTATCATTGCTGATGAAGTATGAGTGTCGGTTCAGACATATTGGATATCCGAAAAGAGTTTACCATACTGCATCAGCGTGTAAGGGGAAATGACTTGGTATATTTTGATAACGCGGCCACCACTCAAAAGCCTGATGTAGTGATAAGCAGTATCGTTGAGTACTATCAGCAGTACAATTCCAATGTGCATCGTGGAGCGCATTATTTGGCCAATTTGGCCACGGGAAGAATGGAAGAAGCTAGACAAACCATTCAATCCTTTGTTAACGCTGGTTCCAGCGAGGAAATAATATTTACACAAGGGACTACTGATGGAATCAACTTGGTTGCTCAATCTTGGGGAAACGTCTTTTTAAAAGAAGGAGACGAAATTCTGATAGCTGCATCAGAACACCATGCCAATATAGTTCCATGGCAGTTGTTGTGTCAAAGAACAAAAGCAGTTTTAAGGATAATCCCACTCAATGAAGATTGTTCGTGGATGGATACCTATGAACAGTTGTTGACCAATAAAACAAAGTTAGTAGCAGTGGGATGGGTTAGCAATGCCACAGGTGTCGTTCATCCTGTGAAAGAGATGGTGCAAAAAGCGCATGCTGTAGGAGCTAAAGTATTGATTGATGCAGCTCAGGCTGTCAGTCATTTCCCGATTGATGTTCAAGATCTGAATTGTGATTGGTTGGTGTTTTCAGGACATAAAATTTTTGGTCCCACGGGTATCGGTGTGTTGTTCGGAAAGTCAACATTGTTGAATGCCATGGATGTTTATCGCGCAGGCGGAGAGATGATTGATAAGGTTAGTTTTTCAGGAACGACGTTCAATAAGTTGCCTTATAAATTTGAAGCAGGAACGCCACACATTGAAGGAATCATCGCAATGGCTGAAGGGATAAGGTGGTGGACCAATTTGGGGTGGGACTTGATCAATCAAATTGAGAAGAGTCAGCAAGAATGGATGTCTGAAGTGCTTTTGAATTTTCCCGAGTTGAGATGGATAGGCATGCATCAGAAAAGGGTGGCGCTGTATTCGTTCGTTCACCCAACCATTCATCCTTCGGATATAGGTGCGTTATTGGATCAACAAGGAATAGCTATTAGAACGGGACATCACTGTACACAACCCTTATGGGAGTCATTGGGATTGAATGGCTCTGCGCGTGCATCATTGACAGTTTACAATAGTGAAGATGAGGTAGTGGTTTTTTCTAAGGCTTTGCGTAGATCTATTAATATGATGATGTAATGAGTATAGAATCAAAACAGCAGGAAATAGTTCAGGAGTTTGCCATGTTTCCCACTTGGATGGAGAAGTATGAGTACATCATTGAATTGGGAAAAGATTTGGATAAGATGGCTGAAGAGGAGAAAACGGAAGATCATTTGATTAAGGGATGTCAATCCAGGGTTTGGTTATCTGCTATTAAAAATGAAGATGGAACTTTTCATTTTGCAGCAGACAGTGATGCCATTATCACCAAAGGTATTGTTGCTTTGGTTGTTCGTCTGTTCGAAGGAGAAAAAGGAAATGACATTGTTCAAGCTTCTATGGACTTTTTGAAGGAAATTGGACTGGTGGAAAATTTATCTCCAACAAGGAGCAATGGTTTAGCAGCCATGATCAAGCAAATAAAAACGTACGCATTAATCATGCTATAAGATGGACAAGGAGAAAATCACAGAAGATATTATTGCCACACTCAAAACGATTTACGATCCAGAGATTCCTGTGGATATTTACGAATTGGGATTGATTTATGGTATTGACTTGAACGATGATGGTGATGTTAAAATAAGCATGACATTAACCTCTCCCAGTTGTCCAGTGGCGGAAACGCTGCCTCCTGAGGTGGAGTCCAAAGTGAAAGAGACACCAGGAGTGACAGGATGTACTGTGGAAATTACTTGGGAGCCATCTTGGGACAAAAGCATGATGTCTGAAGCGGCGCAATTAGAATTAGGATTTTTATAATATCAGGCGTAAATTTTCACCATGAAATCTTTATGGTTGAAAATTGCCGCGGCTGTTTTACTTTGTCTTGTAGGACAATATTCAATAGCAGGGACAGGATTTGTTGGTGGTCATGCTAGCAGTGCTTGGACATTCTACCAAGATGCCGGAGGAAATGGATTAAGAACCATCACCACTTCGATGCTTACCTTGAAGGGGAGCAATTCACTGCAGTTCAATTTGATTGAGACCAAAGTCACGATGGTAGCGCCATTATCTGGTAACTATACTTTTACATGGCAACATACCACGTTGGATAATGCCTTGTACGAGGATGCGGCCTATTACATCAATAATTTCTATTACCCCATAACAGAAGGGAATCCAGCAACATCTGGTACGGGCAGCATTACGATGTATGCTACTGCTGGAACAACCATTGGCTTTGCTATTTTCTCCAATGATGATGCCTATGGTGCCTCAACTTTGCGAATAACCAATTTTAACTGGCCAGACGCCGTAGTAGGATGTACCAATGCCACCGCATGTAATTATAATCCATTGGCCAATGTTAGTTCCACTTGCACTTTTCCAGTGCAGTTTTACAATTGTTCCAGTCAATGTATGAATGATTCTGATGGAGACGGAGTTTGCAATGAATTAGAGGTGCCTGGCTGTATGGAAATGAATGCCTGTAATTTTTTGTCCAACGCGACAGATCCAGCTCCATGCGCTTATGCTCAGCAGTATTACAATTGTTCCAATCAATGTATCAATGACAGTGACGGTGATGGCGTATGCAATGAACTAGAGGTTTTGGGTTGCCTGGATCCTGCGGCCTGCAATTACAATGCAAATACCACGGAGTTGGTCAGTTGTGTTTTTGCACAACCGTTTTATTCCTGCTCAGGTGCTTGTTTGTCAGATATCGATGTTGATGGGGTTTGTGATGAGAATGAAATAATGGGTTGTCCTGACTTGAATGCGTGCAATTACAATGCGCTAGCAACGAATAATGGGCCATGTATTTATTCAGCGATGTTTTATGATTGCCAAGGCAATTGTCAATTTGATTCTGATGGCGATGGCGTTTGCAATGAGCTGGAAATTTTGGGATGTCAGGATAATTTGGCTTGTAACTATGTATCCAATGCTACCGATTCATTAGGTTGTGTTTACGCACAACTTTATTATTCATGCAATGGTGCATGTATTCAAGACACGGATGGAGACGGTGTGTGCAATGAGTTGGAGGTTTTGGGATGTTCAGATGTTTTGGCCTGCAACTATAACCCATATGTGACGGATGGAGATCAACAATTGTGCAATTACCCGGAACTGTTCAGAGACTGTTCTGGAAACTGCCTATTGGATTCAGATGGAGATGGCATATGTAATCAAGAAGAGATTTTAGGGTGTCAATCACCTGCAGCCTGTAATTATAATGCACTGGCCACCAATGCGTCCATTTGTTATTTTCCGGATTTGTTTTATTTGTGTTCCGGCGATTGTATCAATGATGCAGATGGAGATTTGGTTTGCGATGAGTACGAAATTATCGGTTGCACAGATCCTTTGGCCTGCAATTTCAATCCTGCCGCAACGGATGAAGATGTATGCAATTATCATGAATTGCATTACAATTGCAATGGGAATTGCATCAATGATATCGATGGTGATGGTGTTTGCAATGAGCTAGAGATTGGAGGATGCACGGATGCTTCAGCTTGTAATTACAGTGCATCGGCAACAGACAATAATGGAACTTGTTGGTATGTCGATTTTGCCTTGGATTGTGCTGGGAATTGTTTGAATGATGCGGATCTAGATGGTGTATGTGACGATTTTGAGGTTGTGGATTGTATGAACCCT
Organism: Chryseobacterium gleum; assembly: GCA_945878635.1. Classification (GTDB taxonomy): domain Bacteria; phylum Bacteroidota; class Bacteroidia; order Flavobacteriales_D; family Sanyastnellaceae; genus CAMCTV01. The sequence goes on from CAMCTV010000057.1 coordinate 9,720, forward strand.
CAAGCTTGTAATTTCAATCCCTTTGCAACGGATCCTGGAATTTGTGATTTCCCGCTACCTGATTACAATTGCCAAGGCGCGTGTATTCTAGATAGCGATGGGGATGGAGTTTGCAATGGTTTAGAGATACAAGGTTGTCAGGATGCATTGGCTTGTAATTACAATCCCTTGTCTACCGAATTTGATTGTGTTTACGCCGAGGCATTTTTAGAATGTGATGGCAGTTGTCAGAATGATGGCGATGGCGACGGAGTTTGTGATGAACTTGAAATTGCGGGTTGTCAAGATAACGCAGCATGCAATTTTAGTGTAATGGCAACTGATCCGGGAATTTGCGTGTTTCCATCGCAGAGCTATTTAAATTGTGATGGCAATTGCATAATTGATACTGACGGTGATGGCATTTGTAATTCAAATGAGATTTCTGGTTGCTTGGATCCTTTGGCATGCAATTACAATAGCCAGGCAACAGACAACAATGGTGTATGTTTTTATAGCAATAATGCAGAGGATTGTTCAGGAAATTGTATTGAAGATAGTGATCTGGATGGGGTTTGCAATCCCAACGAGATTCTAGGGTGCATGGATTGGCAAGCATGCAATTACGATGCTTTTGCAACAGATTCAGGAAATTGCATTTATCCTCTGATTGGTTACAATTGCAATGGAATATGTTCGAGTGATTTGGATTTGGATGGTGTGTGCAATGAATTCGAAGTTATTGGCTGTCAAGATTTTTCGGCTTGTAATTACAATGCCAATGCCACCGAATCGGGCTCTTGTCAGTATGCCAATCCCTTTTTGGATTGCAATGGACTTTGTTTGAATGATGCCGATGGCGACCATGTTTGCGATGAGTATGAGTTGTTTGGTTGTATGGATATGACCGCATGCAATTATGATAGCAATGCCACTGATTGGGGTGATTGTATTTGGCCAGAATTGAATTCGGACTGTCAAGGGAATTGCATTGCTGATAGTGATCTAGACGGTATTTGCAATGAAGAGGAAGTTCTAGGATGTATTGATGCATGGGCATGTAATTTTAATCTTTTGGCCACTGATGATAATGGCACTTGTTCATATCCTGATGAGTTCGAACAATGCGATGGAGCTTGCTTGAACGATTCCGATTTCGATGGCGTTTGTGACGAACTTGAGGTTGTGGACTGTATGGATCCTCAAGCTTGTGATTTCAATCCGTTTGCAACTGATCCTGGTATCTGTAGTTACCCTCCTCTCTTTTACAACTGTCAAGGAACATGTATTCTAGATAGCGATGGGGATGGGGTTTGCAATAGTTTGGAAATTCAAGGTTGTCAGGACGCGTTGGCTTGTAATTACAATCCCCTGTCTACCGAATTTGATTGTGTTTACGCCGAGGCATTTTTAGAATGTGATGGAAATTGTCAGAATGATGGCGATGGAGACGGTGTTTGCGATGAACAGGAAGTTGTGGGGTGTTTGGATGTGAATGCCTGTAATTATTTGTCTTCCGCAACAGATCAAGGAATTTGTACATACCCAATCAACAGTTTTCTAAATTGCAATGGCAATTGTAACTCAGATTCTGATGGAGATGGCGTTTGTGATGGTCAAGAAATTATGGGCTGTCAAGATATTTCTGCATGTAATTTCTTATTCAATGCAACAGAATCTGGAACTTGTATTTACGCTGCATTTGGAATGGATTGCGATGGCGTTTGCATTGATGATGACGATGATGATGGTGTTTGTAACGCGCAGGAAATAATTGGATGCATGGTCATAAGCGCCTGTAATTACTCATCTTCAGCAACAGATCCAGGACCATGTACGTTCTCATATACTTTTTACAATTGTTCAGGACAATGTGTTCAAGATAATGATGGCGATGGCATATGCAATGAATTGGAAGTGGTTGGTTGCATGGAAATGGCGGCATGCAATTACAATTCCCAGGCAACGGATGCAGCACTTTGTATTTATTCACCTCCCGGGTTGGATTGCTATAATCAATGCCTTGAAGATGCCGATGGTGATGGCATTTGTGATGATCAAGAAATTGTAGGGTGTCAGAATTTGAACGCCTGCAATTTTAATGCGTTGGCTACAGATTCCGGATATTGCGCTTTTGCCCCTATTGGATTGGATTGTAATGGAAACTGTTTGCAAGATGCTGACGGAGATGGCATTTGCAATGAAGATGAATTGCTGGGTTGCATGTTGGATTATGCTTGTAATTACAATCCCATAGCAACAGATGCGGGAACTTGTCAGTTTCCTGCAGAGGGCTATTTGTGTGATGGTAGCTGTCTGAATGATACAGATTTGGATGGTACTTGCGATGAATATGAATTGACAGGATGCATGGATACTGTAGCCTGTAACTTTGAAATTTGGGCTACCGATGCAGGCAATTGTTTTTATGCTGAGATTTATTATGATTGCAATGGCGCTTGCCTATTGGATGATGATGCAGATGGTGTTTGCAATGAAATAGAAGTGCAGGGTTGTTCAGATTCTACGGCATGTAATTTTAATCCTTCAGCAACTGATTTGCAAATCATGGATTGTGTTTTCCCCTCTGTTGAAGTTTGCAATGATTTTGATGATGATTGTGATGGGGAAATTGATAATGGTTTGATTTTGAATTGGTGGTTTGTAGATATTGATAGCGACGGATTTGGCGGCTCAGATTCTATTCAATCTTGTCAAACGGTGTTGCAAGGTTGGGTGCTGAATCACGAAGATTGCGATGATCAGGATGCTGCCATTAATCCTCTTGCCGAAGAGATTTTAGATAATAATGTGGATGAAAATTGTGATGACAATATTGAACTTGGAGTTCCATACATACGAGCTGAACCTTTGGTTATTTATCCCAATCCAAACAGAGGTGATTTCGTGATTGCCTCGGATGATGTATTCTTCTATCAAATTTTAGATCAACAAGGAAGGGAAGTGGCGAAAGGTATTTTATCAGAAGAAAAGCGTGTCCAATTGAACACGCTTTCTGATGGTATCTATCTTTTTAAATCTTCAAAAGGAGTTGCAGCTTTTGTGATTCAGAAGTAAAAGGGGTTGTTTTTTACGACAACACATTTCTTGAGATTACAATTTTCTGAACCTCACTGGTTCCCTCATAGATTTGAGTGATTTTGGCATCACGCATCAAA
>CAMCTV010000058.1 GCA_945878635.1 Chryseobacterium gleum
GAAAAGAAATTGGTGATTTATTTGAGCATGGCTTTTGGCAATCCATACGGCGATGCCTACAGCACTGACATTGTACTAGAATGGTGTCAGCAATTGGCTGAGCGATATCCACAAAGTGTTTTTTCATTGAGTGATACAGTGGGAGCAGCTTCGCCAAATCAGATTGAATCATTGTATTTAAAAGCAACTGAAAATTTTCCCAACCTGACCTTAGGTCTACATCTGCATGCAGCACCGCAAGACGCCATGCAAAAAGCACAATCCGCACTAAAGAGCGGATGTCCGCGCATTGATAGTGCAATGGGAGGATGGGGCGGATGCCCAATGGCGGCCAATGAACTCACCGGAAATTTGGACTCAGCTGTTTTAAAGGAACTCATCTATCCCAACGAACGTTATGATTGGGAAGCCTTTGTAAAAGCGCAAATCATGGCCCAATCTTTATTCCAAAAAGCATGAGAGGAATAATCGTTTTGCCACTTGTTTTAATATGGACCATTTTCTGTGGACTATTCGGAATATTGATGCGGATATTTTTGCCGGCCGATCAATGCGTTAAGCTGATTGCTTACCATCTTTGGGCTCCAGTGATTTTCTTCTTATTTGGAATCAAATTCACTTATGAATTCGAAGAAGAAATTCCAGAAATCCCTTCCATATACATTGCCAATCATCTTTCACAATTGGACATAGCCGCTGTGGTTGGAAGCATTCCAAAAGGTCTCTTTTTTGTAGCAAAAAAAGAACTTTCCTATGTACCGTTACTGGCGCAATACATGCAAGTCATGGGGATGATTTTTGTAGATCGGGGCAACAGAGAAAACGCCATCAAAAGCATGGAAGAGGCTGCTGACAAAGTAAGCAAAGGAAAAAACCTCGTCACTTTCCCTGAAGGAACCCGTAGTATTTCAGGACAACTTCTTTCTTTCAAAAAAGGCAGTTTTATCATTGCTCAAAAAAGAAATATTCCCATTGTACCCATGGCCATTTTCGGTACAGACAAAGCTCTAAAAAAAGGTAGCTTTTGGGTTAAACCTCACCCCATACATGTTCACATTGGGAAAGCCATTACCGCAGCGGAATACCAGGGGATGACACATGGCGAGTTAGCGGAATACTGCCGAAATCGAATCCAAAGTTATTTGGACAAATACACCCCAACTGCAAAATGAAATACCTTCTCTTGATTGCTCTTCTGAGCGGGATAACGATAACGGGATCCAGTCAAAATTTCTTGTTCAGTCCTAGCATAATACAACGCGAATTACCACTGGATGTCTATTCCATTGATCAAATCGATATCACGCCATTGTATCCCAATGACACTGCCTACTTGAGTTATCGCCTGATTGAAAACACTTGCCCATCATCGTGGGAATTTATTTTATGTGATTGGTCAGATTGCTTTACATCAATGCCCAATACAGATGACATGCATCCATTACCCAATGGATACAATGCGTTGGTTAAAATTAGCGCTCATCCTCATCAAACGGAAGGCAGTGGTTTCTTACATTTTTGGATTTTTCCCACGGGAAGCATGGAATTGCACGAGAGCATTTATTTTTATTACAACACGCCCAATGCAGCCAGCATAAGACGAATAAAAACACCACAAATCCAGTATCAATACATCCAGAGCAAAATTCACATCAGCAACGCCCCAATTGGAGAATGGAAACTATTTGATGCATCAGGCAAATTGATAAACAAAGGCACCAATTCTTCCTCAACTTTCATTTTGGAGCAATTCAAGACCAATCCATCTCATTTGATTTTGGTTTGGTCAGAGACAGGCCAAATGTTAAAAATCTCCCCTGTCTTCTAAAAATTAACCCCATTCAGCGTTAAAAGATTGAATGTGTGAATTACCTTGTCGGCATGAAAAAAAATGTCCTGTTTTTTATTTTTGGATGCATCACCACCATCCTCCATGCCCAATCATCCATTGATTATTTGGGACAAAACAATGGTGACCGAATTCGTTTTCAAATGGCCAATTTCAATTGGATAGCCGGAGAGGGAAATGATCAACGCCTTCAGTGCAAAGATTTGACACCTCTTTTGGAATTGGGAAGTCCAGAGGTTCTTTATGCCACCACGTCCATCATCATTGATGACCAGCACGCGACGCAAATCATTGTGGATCATGCTTCGTTTTATGAGTTGGACAATATTCAGCTTGCAGCCTCCAAAGGGAATCTCTCTCGTTCTATCGATCCTTCTACCATAGCAGCGCAGCATGGAGAAGCCTATCAAAATGATGCTTTTTTCCCGGGCACTTTGGCCAAAGGAAGTAGTCCATACATCTTTGGTGATTTCCGTGGACAAAACATTCATTTTTATCCTTTCCAATACAATCCGACAACTCAAAAATTAAGGGTGTACACAGAAATTGAAATCGTTGTTGTTTCAACAGAACAAGTTGGCGAGAACCCTTTTACCACCGCAAAAAATCAAACCAATACTTTGAGAGAAGAGTTGTATCAAAAGCAGTTTTTGAATTATGATGTATTTGGTGATCGATATGAAGTCATTGATGAAATTGGAAACATGCTTGTCATCACGCACGGTAGTTATATGAGTGCTTTGCAACCATGGGTGCAATGGAAGATTGAGAAAGGCATTGATGTGCGTGTGGTTGACGTAGCAGAAGTCCCTACTGTTGCGGCAATGGACAATTACATTGCCAACTATTACAACTCAGGTGGAAATGATTTTACCTATTTGGTTTTGGTGGGTGATGAAGATCAGGTTCCATCAGAATTGGTAACCAATCCCAGCGGCACAGGGTATTGTGACAATTGCTTTGGTTATATATCTGGCAATGACCACTACCCTGAAATTTTTGTTGGTCGCTTGTTGGTACATAACACAACCGAGCTTAATGGCGTTGTTTCAAAAATCATGGAATATGAAAAATATCCCAACACGGATACGGATTGGTTTTCAACAGCAATGGGCATTGGTTCCGATGAGGGCGCCGGTATAGGAGATGACAACCAAGCCGATTGGCAGCATCAAAATGGATTGAAAGAAGATTTGTTAGGCTTTACCTACGACTTGGTTTATGAAAAATACGATGGCAATCATGCTGCCAATAGTCCTTCAGGAGGAGTTACAGCAGACGGATCTGGTAATGCTACAGCGACAGAATTAACCAATGTCATCAATGGAGGTTGCAGCTTAATCAACTACACGGGTCATGGAGACCACAGCTTGATTGTGACTGGAAGTTATACCAATGCGCAAATTAATCAATTGAGCAATTACCACAAATTCCCTTACTTCATCATTGTTGGATGTTGTGTCGGTGACTTTGATGATGACAGTGGATCCGGTGATACTTTTGGCGAAGCTTGGTTGAAAAGCCCAAATCCTTCCACTCCAACGGGAGGCATAGGTGGCGCATTCAGCACCGTTTTTCAAAGTTGGGCTCCCCCAATGGAAGGACAAGATGAGATGAATGCCGTGATTGCGGAAATCTCAGGAACTGTTACCTCTACACGTCACACCTTTGGAAGCATTCACGTGCACGGCTGTGCTGGAATGAATGACGTTTATGGCGGAGATGGTGATGACATGACAGACACTTGGATCTTGATGGGTGACCCTTCCATTCAATTGCGCACAGATTTCCCAACACAAATTGAGGCCCAGCATGCAACAACTCTATTCTTGGGAATGACATCATTTACTGTGAATAGCGTTTCAGAAAATGCTTTGGTATCCCTTACCATTGGCAACGGAATACTGGCTACTGGATTTATCCAAGGTGGAACATGCACGCTAAATTTCGCCCCCATCAACAACCCTGGAACCATGTTGGTCACTTTGACCAATTTCAATACAATCCCTTATCAACAAACGGTTGAAATCATCCCTGCCGCAGGGCCATACGTTGTATTAAATAACCACACCAATGAAGACGCAATCGGCATCAACACCAATAATGGCGCTATTGATTATGCTGAACAAATAACCGTTGATATCAATTTGAGCAATGTCGGAATTGAGGTTTCAGGTAATGCCTCCATTACACTAACTTGTGACAATTCAAACATCACCATTACAGACAATACTGCAAATACCAGTGCCATTGGAGTGAATCAAAACATTGACATCAACAACGCATTTTCGTATTCCGTTAGCGGAAACATCGCTGACCAAACAGTGGTTAATTTCACCATCACCATAACAGATGACGCAGGAAACAGCTGGACCAGCAGTTATTCAGAAGTGATTAACGCTCCCATTTTAAGCTGTGGAAGTTTTGTCATTGAGGACAATGGAAATGGCGATGGTTATTTGCAAACAGGAGAAACAGCAACCATTTCATACACCATCCTGAATACTGGACATGCTTCGAGCAATGCTGGTAATTTCTCAATCAGTGATAACAGCAACAGCACAAGTCTCACAACAGAAAATGCCAACATGTCAAGCATTGCTGTTGATGGTACCTATACGTTCAGCACCGTTATTTCTGTTAGCGGAACAGCTGGAATTACAGAGAATGTAACCTTTAATCTTTCCGCTATCAGTGAGCTATTGGGGGTTGAATGTTCAGCCAACACCATCATCAATCAAATCATCGAAACTTGGGAATCTGGAAATGATGAAACTTTCAATTGGCAATACGAAGGCAATGCCGATTGGTTTGTATCCACTAATACACCATATGCAGGTTCATATTGTTTGGAAAGTGGTAATATCAATAATAGCCAAAGCACAACTTTGATGCTGGTATCCGATTTTGCAACTGCGGGTCCTGTGAGCTTTATGTATAAGACCAGTACAGAGGGATCATATGACTTTTTAACTTTTAAAGTGGACAATACTGACATCAACTCCTGGAGTGGTGAAAATTCATGGTCTAACTACAGCACCAATATAACAGCAGGAAGCCATACCTTGAGATGGATCTATTCAAAAGACAACATTGTTTCTTCAGGGAGTGATGCGGCTTGGGTTGACAACATTATTCTACCGCCAAATCAAACCACTTTTATTTTCGAAGAAAATTCAAACGATGCTGACATGAGGTTGTACCCCAATCCAACTATCGGCAATTGCATTATTGAATGGAAAAGTATAGGGCAATCACAAATTCGTGTCATTGACATTCAAGGCAGAACAGCTACCATGATTTACAGCAATGAACAGTTTGGTCTGACAAGAACAGAGATCCCAACAGAGACATTGGCTCCTGGAACATATTGGATTGAAATCATCAATGAGTACAAAACATCACGTAAAAAACTCATTGTCCAATAGAACAACTTAGCGATGCAATAGCATGAGTCCATATGGGCTCATGCTAACATTGCTCCCAAGCGTTACTGCGTTTCCTGAGACTACATTAGTCCAAGTCGAATTTTGCAAAGCAGCAGGAACGGTAAAGTCAATCGTGTTAAAGGAAGGATTGGCGACAATAAAAACTTCTTCATCTTCCCATTGTCTTTTAAAACAAACCAATTCAGTTGTTGAATGATGTGTGAAAAAGCCTTTTTTAGCTGCTAAACTAGTGGCATAGAATTGTCCCAATCGTTTGTAAAATTGAAAAATACTGGGATTCAAATTCCAATTGATGTTGCTATTGGAGAAAAACGGAATTGGGTTGACATAACCTATTTCCTGACCAGTGTAAAGCAATTGAGCTCCCCCCATCATCATATTGACAGCAGATGCCGTCATCGCTCCAGCAAAGCCATTGAACAAACCGACAGGGCTGTCCACCCATGCACATTCATCATGGTTGGAGGTAAAGCGCAATTTGTGCTTCCCCACAGGGATGGCAGTGTATTCAGCCAAATGTGCGCTATTGAGCTGATTGGCAGGAGCACCATTGTACAAATTCAACATGGCACCATAAAAACTCCAACCGTAGGTCAAATCGAAACCTGCGGCATAATGGTCAGAACGCTCCCCCTCTGCTAGCATCAAAAGCGTTCTTTCCGGAATTGCGCGCAACGAATTGATGGCTTGCTGCCAAAAATCAAAAGGAATACCATCTGCATAGTCACATCTAAACCCATCTACATTGGCCTCCAAAACCCAATACTTCATGGCATCGATCATCGCCGTGCGCATGGAATCGTTATTAAAATTCAGATCGGCCACATCTGCCCAGTTGGTTCCTGCTGGTGAAATGACATTGCCATTGGCATCTTGTGTATACCAGGACTTGTGCTCCATCCATGGGTTATCCCAAGAAGTGTGATTGGCCACCCAATCCATGATGACCGCCATTCCCCTGGCATGGGCCGCATCCGTTAAATCACGGAGATCTTGCAGCGTACCATACTCTGCCGAAACCGACTTATAATCCATTACAGAGTAAGGAGAGTTGACACTATTGATTGCACCAATGGGATGAATGGGCATCAGCCAAACCACATTGATACCCAATGAATCCAGTCGATCCAATTGCGCAGTCACGTTACTCAAGTCACTTGTAGAGGAAAAAGCGCGCAAGTTCACCTCATACATCTGTATGTCACGACCATAGGGAACACTATCGATAGGAGTACCATATTGCTGATAGCTAGGAGTCCCAATATCAACGATGACCACAGGGTTTTCTGAAGTTGAATCATCATCCTTACAAGCCAAACAAAAGGTGCAAAGAACAAATAGTAAAATTCTCATTTCTCAAAGGAACAACAAAATTGAGTCAATCCTTTGTCCTTCAGTGAAAATAGCGTACTTTCGCGTTCCTTGAAAAAGGACTTGGTGGAGTAAGCAGCCCGAGTATAAAAAAAAGTTTAACCCATTTGTTTTCTGCTTATCACTTCAGTGAAAACAAATACAATTAAAAAAAATGCCATATGGCAGAAGAAATCAATCCAGCTGAAAACGCTGAAAACGTAGCGCCTCAAGTAGAAGCTACTCCCGCTCATGTTGAAGAAAAAGTTTCTCAAGAAGAGCCCATCGAATTGTATAGCACAGCTGATGACGCGGCTTACATGACGAGCACAGGTGAATTTAACTGGGATGCCTATGAGGCAGCTGGTGGATACACCAACGATGAGCGCATGCGCTATGATGAAGTTTACGAAAAGACTTTGTCGACCATTACGGAGAAAGAAGTGGTTCCAGGAACCATTGTTTCTATTGGTAAAAAGGAAGTGGTTGTGAACATCGGTTACAAATCAGAAGGTGTTGTTGCGGTAACTGAATTCCGTTACAATCCAGATCTTAAAGTAGGAGATGTTGTTCCTATTTTCATTGAGACACAAGAAGACAAAACCGGTCAGATGCGTGTATCTCACAAGACTGCTCGTTTGTTGAGCGCTTGGACTGAGGTGAACAAAGCATTGGAATCTGGCGAGATCATCAAAGGAGAAGTGAAGTGTCGTACCAAGGGTGGTTTGATCGTTGATGTATTTGGTTTAGAAGCATTCTTGCCAGGTTCTCAAATCGATGTTAAGCCAATCCGCGATTACGATGTGTATGTTGGAAAAGTAATGGAATTGAAAGTTGTTAAAATTAACAACGAATTCAAGAACGTTGTTGTTTCTCACAAAGCACTTATCGAAGCTGAAATCGAAGAGCAAAAGAAGCAAATCATGTCCGGTTTGGAGAAAGGTCAAGTTTTGGAAGGTGTTGTCAAAAACATCACCAGCTATGGCGTATTCATCGATCTTGGCGGCGTAGATGGTTTGATTCACATCACCGATCTTTCTTGGGGACGTATCAACCACCCAGAAGAAGTGGTTCAATTGGATTCTAAAATCAACGTGGTTATTCTTGACTTCGATGATGACAAGAAGAGAATTGCATTGGGCTTGAAGCAGCTTTCTGCTCACCCATGGGATGCTTACCAAGACACATTGCAAGTAGGTCAAAAAGTAACGGGTAAAGTGGTTGTTTTGGCTGACTACGGTGCATTTGTTGAAGTAGCGCCAGGTGTTGAAGGATTGATCCACGTTTCTGAAATGTCATGGAGTTCACACTTGCGTTCAGCTCAAGATTTCATGAAAGTTGGACAAGATGTTGAGTGTGTTGTTTTGGCTGTAGAAAAAGACGAGCGCAAATTGAGCTTGGGTATGAAGCAATTGTCTTCAGATCCTTGGGAAGGAATTGAAAGCCGTTTCTCTGTGGGAAGCAAGCATACTGCTAAGGTACGTGCATTCACCAACTTCGGTGTATTCTGCGAATTGGCAGAAGGCATCGATGGATTGGTTCACATTTCTGATTTGTCTTGGAGCAAGAAAATCAAGCACCCATCTGAGTTCTGCGCCATCGGGGACGACATGGAAGTGGTTGTATTGGAATTGGACAAAGAAAGCCGCAAAATCAGCTTGGGCCACAAACAAATTGAGGAGAACCCATGGGATGTATTTGATGCAACATTTGCTGAAGGTACTCGTCACCAAGGAACTATTATCCGCAAAGAAGGTGGACACGTTGTTGTTTCATTGCCATACGGTTTGGAAGGTTTCTGCGTAAGCAAAAACTTGAAGAAAGAAGATGGTTCAACTGCTAAAGTTGAAGAAACATTGGAATTTGTTGTATTGGAGTTCAATAAGAACCAACGTAAGATCAATGTATCTCACACTTCAACCTTCAAAGCAGATGAGCCAGGTGCAGAAGCTCCTAAGAAGGCACGCGCTCCTAAGAAAGCAGAAGGTGCTGATTCAAGCGCTGTGAAAGCTGTTAACGCACAAGTAGAAAAATCTACTTTGGGTGACATTGGCGCTTTGGCTGCATTGAAAGAAAAGATGGAAGGCAAGGGAGAATAATCCTAAAACCTACGTTAATAAGTATTGAAAAGGCTATCCGAGAGGATGGCCTTTTCTTTTACCTTTTCATCAATGAAAAACTCCATTGCCTCATTGCTTTTATTTGGTTTGACTTGTCTCACACCCATTTTGGTCATGTCACAAAAATTTGAACAAGATTTTTGGAACAAAATGGAATCCGCTGACACTTCCGGATTATTGTTGATTGCCAAACAATGGGAAGCCAAGCATCCGAATGACCCAGAACTCTATGTTGCCTACGCCAATTACCACAGCAAAAAAGCTTTTAAAGAATTGGTACAAATGACAACAGAAAAACCTGAAGGGGTAGAGTTTCTTGAATTAACCGACAGCCTCGGAGGAAATGGAGGCTATCTCTACAGTGAGATGACAGTCAACGACAGCAGTGTGCAAACCGCTGTGCGCTATTTGGATTTGGCCATTCAAAAATTCCCCAACCGCTTGGATTTCAGATTGGGGAAAATATATTTAACCAGAGAAAGTGAGCATTGGGATTGGATGGAAACGGAGATAGTTGCCACACTGAATCAATCGTCCAAATTGGAACACCGATGGAAGACGGAACACAATGAAAAAATAAAAGAGGCTCAACCCTTCCTTTATTCATCATTGCAAGAAACCTTTTATGTCCTTTTTGAATCTGGTCTTCCATTTGCCTATGACATCATCGAAAGAAGTTCACGACTCATCATTCAGCAACAAGATCAAAACGTCATCGCATTGTCCAATATAGCCACTTGCTTAATGATGAAAGAAAAACATCTTGATGCGCTGACTTTCTTGAATAAGGCATACCAAATATCGCCCAATGACATCATTATTGTAGGCAATGAAGCCTTCTGTCATTGGCGTTTGGGACATTATGAAGATGCCAAACGATTTTATAAAATTGCCTTAGAAATGGCCAAAGCGCAAAACAATCCTGAAGATGTCTTGTACTACGAAGAACAAATTCAAGAAATGGATCAGCAGATAGACAACAAATGATTCGCCTGAGCAGCCTCGTAATTGGACTCCTTGTTTCCACCGTGTCACTGGCTCAAGGTTTGACATTGGTCGACCTCAACTTGCGTTATGACAATCCCACTGACGGTGAAAACGCCTGGTGCACTCGAAAAAAAACAACACTCCCTTGGCTGAAAAATCAACACGCCGATTTGTATTTTTTTCAAGAAGTATTGCACCACCAATACCTTGATTTACAGGAGCAATTGAGGAGCTATCAATCTTATGGTGTGGGTCGTGAAGATGGACAAGAGAAAGGCGAGTACAGTCCAATATTTTTCAAATCGGAACGGTTTGAAATGATAGAATCCATGACCATTTGGCTTTCACCTACCATCAACACACCCAGCAAGGGATGGGATGCTGCATGTGAACGAATTGCAACTGTTGTGGTATTAAAAGACAAAAAAGACGATCAGCCATTGCTTTGCATCAACACCCATTGGGACCACGTAGGTACGGTCGCACAGGACAACAGCGCTGACTTGATCAGTTCCTTACTTTATTCCCTACCTTCAAGTTATCAGATTGTGGGAGGAGATTTCAATGTCACTGCTGCACACCCTGGTATTCAATCCCTCGCTACACAACTGCATTTGCTCAAAAACGATGACCCAAGAAATACCTACCATGGCTTCAGTGAGGAAGTATCCAGCTCGATTGGAGCCATTGACATGGTATTTTCATCTGACGCCCTTAAGGCAACAAAACTTGAATATTTCCGTCTTTCAACTGAAGGCAAATTGCTTTCTGATCATGACGCCATTTCCGTTGAATGGATAAAAGTAAAAAATGACTAAATCTAGTAAATCAAATGCCCATTAACTTGAAAACAAGGTTCATCATATCTTTTGCATCATTAATACTCATGATGCTCTGTGAATTTTCTTCAATGGCACAATTAGACTCTGCTTCTTTGGCATTTGAAAAGTCCAATCTGTCTCGAGAAAGTTTTGAAAATGACCGTCCAAATGAAAGTCTCAAGCACATGTTGGAGGCGCATCGATTGGACCCCAACAACATCATTTACACCTTTGAATCTGGATACCTTCAATATTTACTGAAAGATTACAAAGGAGCCATACAAACAATGACTCCGCATGTTCAGCATATAGATGCCATGCCCCCGTTTTTTCAATTCTTGGCCAATGCGTATTTCATGAATCATCAAGTGGATGAATCCATAACACTTTTGGATGTTGCCCTAAGCAAATTTCCAAAGAGTGGAATGCTCCATCTTGAAAAAGGAAATATACTGGCCGAAAAAAAAGAACCTGGTCAAGCACTTTTCTTTTACCTCAAAGGCATCGAGGTCGAACCCAACTTTGCCCTGAACTACTACAAAGCGGCCATGATTTACTTCCAACAAAATCAAATCTCCGATGGCCTTTTATTGGGTGAAACATTTATGAATTTGGAGCGAGACTCCCCATACACAGAATACATGAGTGCTGAGCTGTACAAGCAAACCAAACTTGGACTACAAATAGACAGCAGCGGTCATTGGGTAACGCATTGGTGTCATTCAATGAAAGATGATCCAACCACCTCAAGGGAAACAGTCCTAGAGCATCCTGGATTTTGCCAAACCTACGCCTATCTTACGCAACGGTGTGATCAAAGTAAAATCTTTCAACTTGATCTGGGCAGTATATCTGTATTCAAAGAAAACATCTTGGAATTGTACTACTTAGAGGACTTACAAAACATTTATGGAGAACCCATTTTTGAATTTCAGCGGGTCATCTTTGAGCAAGATCACTTTGAAGCTTACAACCATTGGTTAATGATGATTGGAAATCCGGAGGAGTTTGGACTTTGGAAAGAAAGCAATCCTGACAAATGGAGTGCCTTTGTTCAATGGTTCAACCGTTTTCAATTGCAGTTTCCCGAGAATGAATAAGTGGTTTGTCGTCTTTTTATTTCTTGTTGGAAGTGGATTTAACAGCTGCCCTGCACAAACAATAGAAACCCAAAAACTGGAAATTCTCATTGGTCACATTCAAGCGTTCCACAACGGACATTTGGTTCATGACGACCAACAATTCCATCATGTCAAAGAATTTCCTTTTCAATTTGAATCAGACAAATCGTATGCTGTAGATTCCTTACATTTTTTATTGGGGGTTGATAGTCTTCAGCATGAAATGGGTATAGTTGGAAATGGTTTGACGCCAATAAACGGAATGTATTGGGCTTGGCAGAGTGGATACATTTTTGTCAAATGGGAAGGATTTATTCAGAGCGAGAAAGAGAAAGAGAAAGAGAAAGAGATTCGACGATTCACTTTTCATTTGGGAGGTTTTCAATATCCTTTTCGTTGTGATCAAAACTGCGCCATATCACTAAAAAAAACAGCACCACTGAATTCAATCCGGTTGTCTTTTGAACCAACAGAAAAATTGATTCAATTTGTTTTAGCCAGCGATTTTGAAATCATGTCGCCCCAACCTGCAGCGGTCCAAATGATGAAATTGTTTAGCCAATGTCTCATCGTTCAGTAATCTTCCCGCTGCTATTTTTGTTTCTCTTGATGGGATTCGAATGGTTATCCAGTGACTATCCAGCACCTTATGGTTGGCCCATTCCAACGTATTCTTTTCAATCCAATCCTTACGACACCGCACAAGTGCGGTTGGGAAAGTACTTGTTTTATGACCCGGTGCTTTCCAAAGACAGCACCATCTCCTGTGCCAGTTGTCACTCATCTTACAACGCATTTGCCCATACTGATCACCCCACTTCTCACGGCATTGATGACCGAAAAGGAAAGCGCAACGCCCCTGCCCTTTTCAACTTGGCTTGGAACAAAAGTTTCATGTGGGACGGAGCCATTCACCATTTGGATTTCCAGGCGATTGCTCCCATCACAGGAAAAACCGAAATGGACAACAAC
>CAMCTV010000059.1 GCA_945878635.1 Chryseobacterium gleum
TATTTGGATCCAGGAAATCCAGGAGCATGGCAAGGGTTGATTCAAGATGCCAAGAACGAGACTGCTAAGGCTGCTGTGCAAATTCAAGCTGAGTTTGTATCAGAAGACAACGTGATCAATATCCATACTGCCGCTCAGTTCAATGAGTCTATGTCAGGCAATTATGCCTTGACTGTTTTGTTGGTGGAGTCGCATATCATTAGTGCTCAATTGGATTACAATGCCAGTCCATCGGATATTTTGGATTACGAGCACAAGCATCTTTTGCGTGACGCAGTAACCCAGCCCATGGGAAATGATTTGGTCAGTAACCCTGAAGCAGGGGCGATGATTACCAAGAGCTACACCTATCCTTTGAAGGCCGGTTGGCAAGGCAACCACATGACTGTTGTTGCCTTTGTTACCGATAAATCAACACAAGAAGTAGTTAATGCAGCAGAGTTTGAATTGCAATAAGTGGTTGTTGGCGATTCTATTTGCGCTAGGAGGTCTTCTTTCCAAAGCACAAGAATCATCAACCAAGCGATTTGATTTGGGTTATTTCATTGGTCCAGCCTCTTCCCAAGTGAGTGGTGATGGTTTGGCCGGTTTTGATAAATTTGGTGGTACTGCGGGGTTGTCTTTAAGGGCAAACATTTCTGATAGAAATGATGTGCTTTTGGGTATGGGTTTTATCTCCAAGGGAAGCCGGGCACCATTGGATACCTTGACCCGAAACGTTTTTGCCTATCGATTGAATTACATTCAGATTCCCGTGACATGGCAAATTCATTGGAATGAGAAAATTAATGTTCATTTGAGTCCTTACGCTGCATTTTTGGTTCACCAATCCGTGATGGCCAATAAGGAATCCTATACTTTGGCTGAGTATGGTGGCCAGCCCGCATTCAACGATTGGGATTTCGGAATCAATGCTGGGATTGGTTTTGTTTTATCAGACAATACTTCAATTGTATTTGAGTATGGGCAAAGTGTAGTGCCCATTAGACCCAACCCCGCTCAGGCCAATCAATTCAGTTACTATGAAAGGGGCAATTACAACAGCACAGTATCGCTAATGCTATTGCATTATTTTTGATTCTTCCATTCTTTGGGCCAGTCCACTTTTTCTGTTGCTGATTTTTGATAAGATTGCCAAGGCCCTTCCCAGATGAGTTTATTCTCGCCCATCCAAGCATCAATTTCATTCCGCAAGTTATGGATGGCCACTTTGGCATTTTCTCCTGGCATAGCAGACTCTGTGCTCAACAAAGCATAAGGTGTCCACCAATGACCACTGATGACTTTGCTATCATCTTGAATTCCTTTCAATCCTTCTTTGAGGAATACTTTCAGCATTTGCTTTTCCCATGATTTATCCAAGGAATCTTTTAAGGATTTCATTGGTTTTAGTGTGCTATCTTCTTGGTACTTGATGGCATCCAGTGTCCATTGCGCAAGGGCTTTGGCCTCATTGATTTTTTCCAATTCATCCCCAAGTTTGATCATTTCTTTCTTCCATTCTTCATAGAGATTTTTTTGCACTTGATAATGATCTGGATTGAAAGTCATTCTTGGATCGTAGTTAATGCTCCAGAGAATACTGTCCTTTTCTTTTCCCCATTCTACAACAGCCCAATATTCACCGGGCTCCACTTTAAAACCTCCACCAGGTGTTTCTTTTGATTTTTCTCTTTTGTTCCTGCTAGGATAGGCAAATCCATTGCTATCAAAGTTCCAGTCTATCGTGGTTAAGAAAGAGTCAGGTGCTTGTTCCCAGTTTCTAATGATTTCTCTGGTTCCTCCATTGCTTCTGTGAATGGTTACTTTTAACTTCTGCTCTTTGTTTTTTTCATTTTGTTTTATATGACAATACATTTTTGCAGAGGACGATTTGTTGTCGCCGCTGAAGTACATATCAGCTGGGAATCTTTGACCGTTGTGGCGTTTGTATTGTGCTTGATAGATAGGATTAACGGTATTGTAAACGCTTAAAGAATCTTTGATTTGTTTGCCATTGGCTATCCAATCCCTGAGGGGGTTGATATCATCCAATATGTAGATTGCCCTTCCAAAAGTTCCAATGATCAAATCACCTTGGTCAGGATGAATTTTTAAATCTTGGGTTGCAACTGATGGATAGTTGTGTTTCCATTTTTCCCATGTTGCTCCGCGGTCTAAAGAAACAAACATCCCGTGCTCTGTTCCGCAAAACACCAATTCTGGTTGGATATGATCCTGTGCAACGCTCAAACAATGCCCTGTCATGTTGGCTTTCTCTACAACATTTTCCCATTTCTTTCCACCATCAGTGGAGTGGAATAAGTAAGGCTTCCAATCGTTCTGGCGGTAATGATTGGCTACCACCCAAATTTCTTTCGGATCGTTTTGTGACAGTACAATCTGAGGAATCCAAGCCCCCTTTGGAAGGCCCTTGATGTTGGCAGTGATGTTTTTCCAAGTCTTTCCGTGGTCGGTAGTCATGGATACTTGACCATCATCGGTCCCGATCCAGATTTCGCCTGCGTTAAAAATGCTGGGCTCAATGGTGAGTATGGTACAATAGTTTTCTGCAGAGGTGGCATCTGTTGTTAATCCTCCGCTGCGATAAGCATGCTGCTTGGTGGTATCGTTGGTGGTTAAATCGGGAGAGATGATTTCCCAACTCTGTCCGTTGTTTGTACTATAATGCAAATACTGAGATCCGATGTAAATTCCATTTTCAATGAAAGGGTCGTTGCTGATTCCGGTATTCCAATGAAAACGCAAAGGCTTTCCTTCTGGGTGCACAGGTTGAACAAAATGTTCTTCACCTGTTGTGGCATTTACTCGGCCCATGTTTCCACCTTGTGACAAAACATAAACATAGTTTTCATCTGATGGGTCTGGCACGGCATCAAATCCATCTCCAAAATACAATTCTTGCCAATCGCTATCTAGGATGCCATTGGAATGCCAAACGTAGCCAGGACCTTTCCAAGTTCCGTTGTCTTGTAAACCACCATAAACATTGTAAGGGGTTTGATGATCGTAATGAATATGATAAAATTGTCCGAGTGGAAGGTTGGGGATGAAGTCCCAATTTTTCCCCCCGTCTCTGCTGACGTTGAGACCTCCGTCATTGCCTTCCCACATTTCAAGCGTGTTGTTGGGATTCCACCAGAATGCGTGATGGTCGGGATGTACACCCCAATAAGGCAGCATGGTATTCCATGTTTTTCCCCCATCAATGCTTTCGGATACGATGCTGTGCAGGTAAATGAGGTGATTGGTATTGGAAGGGTCTACATAAAATTCGGAGTAATAGAATGGTCTATCCTCTACACCTTTATCGGTGACCAACGACCAATGGTGCCCACCGTCTGTGCTTTTGTATAATCCTGTCTTCTCGCTCTCAATCATCGCATACACGATTCGGGGATCAGATGGGGCAATGGCCAATCCAATGCGGCCCAAGGTTCCTTTGGGTAAGCCTTCTTTGTCTGTTAGTTTTTTCCAGTCTTGACCACCATTGACGGTGATGTATAGGCCTGAACCTTTTCCTCCAGAGTTGAATTGCCAGGGTTGTCTTTGGTATTGCCACATGGCGGCCAGTAATTTTTGGTCATTGCGGGGATCCATCACCAAGTCAGCGCATCCAGTAGAATCGTTGACATAAAGAATTTTTTTCCAAGACTTATTTTGGTTGTTGTAATAAAAAACACCACGATCAATATTGGGTCCCCAAGCCGAACCCATGGCAGCTGCGTATACATTGTCTTGTTGATCAATGCAAATGCGGTGGATGGATTTCGTCTCTTCCAATCCCATGCAAGTCCATGTATGTCCGCGATCCAATGAACGATAAATGCCTCGTCCGCTGGTTTGTGAGTTCCTGGGATTTCCTTCTCCAGTGCCTACCCAAATCATATCGGGATGGGTAGGAGATATCTTTATTGATCCAATACCCATTACAGCTTGTTGATCAAAAATGGGTTCCCACGTTGCACCACCGCTTTCACTTTTCCAAACCCCGCCTGATGCAGCGCCGATGTACATCGTATTGGCTGTGAGGTCCATATCGATGGCTGTGACCCGACCGCTAGTGGTGGCGGGACCAATGGAACGCATGCTCATTCCTTTGAACATTTCTAATTGACCCACAGAGCTGACGGAGATCAGCGAAAGAATTCCAATGAAAAATTTTCTCATGTGTTAAAAATACGCATATCTTGCCCGAACATTGTTAAAATGAAAGTCAGCATCATCACCATCTCTTTCAATAGTGGTAAGACCATTGAGGCGACCATTAGAAGTGTATTGGCCCAAGAGGATGCCGATATTGAGTACATCATCATTGACGGTGGTTCAAAAGACAACACATTGCAGATTGTAGAAAAGTACAAGCACCGCATAGCAGATGTTGTTTCAGAAAAGGACAACGGCATCTATGACGCCATGAACAAGGGAGTGTCTTTGGCTACTGGTGAGTTGATTGGTATTTTAAATAGTGACGATACTTATGCTTATCCCACGGTGATTGCCGATATAGTTCAGACATTGGGTGATGCAGATGCTGTTTATGCTGATTTGCAATATGTCAATGCTGAAACTGGAAAGGTAGTGCGTCACTGGAAGTCAGGATTGTATCGAAGCGGTGATTTTTTAAAGGGTTGGATGCCCCCTCATCCTACTTTTTTCTTGCGCAAGAAATACTATGATCAGCACGGATTGTATCTCATAGATCAAGGAACTGCTGCCGATTATGAACTCATGTTGCGCATGATTCATAAGCATGGAATTACGTTGTCTTATTTGCCAAAGGTAATTACACAAATGAAAACAGGTGGCGCTTCCAACGTCACTTGGAATCAGCGCTGGAAGGCCAATCAACAAGATCGTTTGTCATGGAAGATCAATGGTCTGCAACCAAAGTGGTATACGCTTTGGTTGAAGCCTTTGAGAAAATTATTCCAGTTCAGTTTTCGGAGCTGAATATAGAATCAATCTTAAATCGAAATCTTAACCCCTACCCACACCATTCTTCCTGCTTGCGGATAATAAAATCTTTCATCAATGCGCTGTCCAACGATGTAAGCATAAGTGTAACCATTGCTAACGTAAGAGGTGTTGAGCAAATTATTTAGCGTCAAGGTTGTTTGTACCTCATGGCGTCCTTTGCTTTTGGTGTATTGCAATGTCAAGTCCTGCACTTGATACGCAGACAGTGTTCTGTTCATGTCTCCTGTATTGTCCAAGTGCTGTTGCCCAACATATTTCCATTGCCAAAGAATTTCTAGATGATTCACGATGTTGTATTGAAGTACAATGCTTGAAATGCTCCTTGGTGAGAAAGATATGGGTGTGTTTTGATGCGCTATGTTAATCACATCAAAACCGTTGGTGTAGTCATAGATTACCTCATCAAAGGCTTTGATGCGGTGATCCGATAAAGTAAGGTTGGCGTATATTCTAAGATTTCGGTTGAACAGCGTGACGTCTTTTGTTGCCTCCATTTCAATTCCTCTCCTATAACTAGAGGCAATATTGGTTCTTAACGGTGCGCCTACATCATTCAAAGCTCCAGTTAATACCAATTGATCTTTGTATTGCATCCAAAATAGATTGACAGAAAATTGCGTCAGTTTTATCTGTGGCTTATTGCCATTGGGATGAATTCCCTTTTGATCAAAATCCAGTTGACTATTGACATCCCATCTTCGCCAAGTCCAAGATAGCTCATTGTCCAACATGTATTCTGCTTTTGGTTTGTAATCATTGTCTATGTAATCGTTGCGGTTTGGTTCTTTCCCTATCCAAGCCACCAATACGCTGATTTGATTTTTTCGATTGATGCGATAGCTTCCACCCATTTTTGGGTTGAAAAATATTATTTCATCATTCACATCATATTGCACTAAATCATTATTGATTCCTGTTGTATTATAGTTCACCCTTCTCAATTGTAAATCTGCAAAGCCATTCCATTTGTCTCTTTGGTGGGTGTATTGCACGTAGCCCATTTGATCAGATTTTTGTGAGTTGCCTTGGTAATACGGTTTAGAGAAATCATAGTTGGGCAATGGCAAAACATCAATTACCTCGCCAAGGTGCTTACCGATGTATTGCATGGCATATATCCCAAAATGAAGCGTGTTGAATTCATTCAAGAATAGGCTTAATCTGGAAGATGCTCCAAAAAGATTGTTGACTAGCCATCTTCTTCTGACGATATCAGCGTAGTCTACTAGCGTTCCATCTTGTACAGTATTGATGAATCCAGGTAGATTATAATTGGCCAACGCAGTACCATTTTTTTTCTCCTCAAAATATCCTGCACCGCGAGTGTGAAAGATATTGGTGTGCCATTTCAATTTTGCATTGTGGTACAACACATGAAATTGCTGATGATGCTGTTGGTATTGATCCACTTGATTGGGGTGGGTATAGTAGTTGTAAGTGCGCCCTGACTCTAGTAGGTTTATGGTCTCAGCTTCCGTTAATCCATTGCGTGCGGCGAAATTCATCATGTCTGTTGTGTTTCCGTACAACCTTTCATGAGGTGTTCCATACCAAGATTGATAAGTTCTTTCATTTCCCCCAAACGCGGTGAGTAAGAACTTCCAGTGTAGGGTGTTTTTTTGAAAATCAAATTGATATCCGTTCATTTTTGCTGATGCACGATCAATGTATCCGTCGCTGTTGATTTGTGATAACCTTGCATTCAAGAAAAATCCTTTGCGCAATGAGATGCGTTCCAATTGTAAAGTTTTGCGCAAGCTGTTGAAGCTACCCCATTGCATTCCATAAGATATTCGGTGAGGAAGGTTAAGGTTTTGATCGATGGTATTGATGTGGATGGATCCACCAAAAGCGCCAGGACCTGCAGTGCTGGGCCCCGCGCCACGTTGGATTTGAATCTCACTGGTGCTTGACGCCAAATCAGGGAGGTTAACCCAAAAGACTTGTTGGCTTTCTGCATCATTCAATGGAATATTGTTGATGGTTACATTGATGCGAGAGGGATCGCTTCCCCTTATCCAGAGCCCAGTATAGCCCACTCCAGTTCCTGCATCGCTGGTAGATACCAAGGATGGTGTAAAGCGAAGCAAATACGGAACATCTTGGGCCGTTTTTAATCGGTTCAATTCCTTGGCGGTGATGTTGCTATGCGCGACTGGTGATTTTTGGTCAACGAACAAAGGAGAATCTTTGATGATCAGCGTATTGGTGATTTGTTGCAATGGAATCGAGTCTGTCCCTACCTGAGGGTTAGCAGTGTAAAGACCAGAACTTGGGGTAATCGGTTGTTTTGGAATGGAGTCTTTAACAACCCTTTCAGGCTTTGTAGGTTCGATTTTTTGGGAGTAGCCCAAAAATCCTGTAGTCATTGAGCAAACGACCAAGATTAAAAGTTTTTTCATTTGTCTTAAAATACAATGGCATTGGTCATGACAATGCAATTTACTTTGTTTCCCTTGGCAGCATGACCTGCCCAGGTTCCCTTGTTTGAAAACAAGAAGGGTATAATCTCAGACGCGGTGTAACGCGTCACCCCTTTGGACGATGCGAATATAATAATATCATTTAAAAACAGAAATCTTCCCTGCTTACCTTTGCGTAATGAAGATTCATTATGCCATTGATTCCCTTCCACCTCATGTCAAGACATGGGTAACCATGGGGACCTTTGATGGTTTGCATTTGGGACATCGCTCCATACTGATGGAAATGCAACGAAAGGCGCAAGAGCAGCATGCCCAAACTGTAGTGTTGAGTTTTGATCCTCATCCTAAGAAAGTACTGTTTCCGGATAGTGAACCCTTGACCCAGATTCAGAGCATGGAGGAGAAGGCTTTGGTGTTGGAAGAGTGGGGAATTGATCATCTTGTATTGCTTCCTTTTACATTGGAACTGGCTCAATTGTCCGCCACTGATTTTGTGAAAAACATCATTGTAAACGGATTGCATGCAGCAGGTGTTTATATGGGCTATGATCATCGTTTTGGAAAGAGCAGAATAGGCGATATTCACCTGATGGCGCAATTGGGCGATGTTCATGGTTTTGAGGTTAAACAAATGGAGGCCTTTGCGTCAGATGGAGTCCCAGTGAGTTCTACCAAGATTCGTCAAGCTTTATTGAATGGAGATGTTTCCAAAGCCAATGCCATGTTGGGGCGTCCTTTTGTTTTGCAAGGTGAGGTTATTGAAGGGCAACAATTGGGAAGTAAAATAGGATTTCCCACGGCCAATATCACAGTGCAAGGAACAGACAAATTGATTCCCAAGTGGGGGGTTTATGCAGCAACATTGAATTGGAACAATAAGCAATATGCAGTAGCATTGAACGTTGGATATCGGCCAACGGTAAGCAGTACCATCCAGTTGCATATAGAGGGTCATATTTTGGATTTCGATCAAGATATTTACGGGAAATGCATTACCTTAGAACTGCACCAAAGGTTAAGAGACGAGAAGAAAATGAATGGTCTGGAAGATTTGGTTGCACAAATAACAAAAGATGTTCAATGGGTAAAAGATTGGTATGCCTCTTCTTTCTGACTTTAGTTGTATGTAAGTACAACGCTCAATGTTTGCCTGCGGAGCAGCTGGATACCTGTCGAATTTTCAGATCGATTGCGGCCATTCAAGGGCATGAGCAGGAAGTGTACCGCATTGATTTGAGTAAAAAGAAATTGAAGTCCATTCCTTTGGAAGTTTTCAAATGTCCACATCTTCAGGAATTGAGAATGAATAAAAATGATATTCGAACAATTCCTGATGAAATTAAAAATTGTCCTGAATTACAAAGGATTGAAATTCAGTTCAATCGCATTGACAGTTTGCCCATTGCATTATTTACCTTGTTGCATTTGAAAAAATTGGATTTGGGTTACAATGATATATTTACGATTCCTGATGTCATAGGAGATTTACAAGAGTTGGAAATATTGGCCATGTGGGACAATCCCATAGGAATATATAGCCATGAATTGTTGAGATTGAACAACCTTAAACATTTGGATTTTCTCAATAATCCCATCAACGAGAGTGTTCAACGCGCCTTACAGGAGGGTCTTCCCAATTGTCAAATGCATTTTTCTTTCCCTTGTCAATGTGAAGTGGGTTGGTGATGAATTACCTTTGAGGTATGAAATACCAACAACTTTCCGCTTCATTTTACACAGGTGCCCGATCCAAGGTAAGCGCCCAAATGCCACAAGGATGTGCAGCTGTATTTTTTAGCAATGACATTTATCCAACAAGCGCTGACGGCACATTGCCTTTTAAGCAGGCTTCTGATATTTTTTATTTGACAGGCGTTGATCAAGAGGAAACCATATTGGTTTTGTTTCCTTCATCTGCACAATCTGGAATGCGTGAAATTTTGTTTGTCCGAGAAACCAATGAGCATATTGCTGTGTGGGAAGGGGCCAAATTGACCAAGGAGCAAGCCAGCGAGCAGACAGGTATTCAAAACATTCAATGGACGAGTGATTTTGATAAGGTCATGCGCATCATCATGAATGAGGCTGAAGTATTGGGTTTAAATGACAACGCGCATACGCGAGCTACCATTGAGGTAGAAACGCGCGAAGCCAGGTGGAATAAGAAGATGCGTCAAGATTACTCCAATCATGGTGTGTACCGCATGGCTCCCATTATGCACCACGTGCGAGCGATAAAAGCGGATGAAGAGATTGATCAGTTGAAGCGTGCCATCAACTTGACCAGACAAGGTTTTGAGCGGGTGATGAAGATGGTAAAGCCAGGCGTGTTAGAGTATGAATTGGAAGCGGAGTATTTGCATGAATTTGTGAAGAATGGCTCAAGAGGTTTTGCCTATACGCCTATCATTGCGTCAGGATCCAGCGCTTGTGTTTTGCATTATATCGCCAATGATTTGCCATGCAAAGACGGTGATTTGTTACTGATGGATGTGGGTGCTGAGTATGGCAATTACAATGCAGACATGACGCGTTGTATTCCTGTAAATGGTAAGTTTTCGCCACGTCAAAAAGATGTTTACAATGCTGTATTGCGCGTGATGGGAGGTGCCAAGCAGTTGCTTCGTCCAGGCGTGATGATGGCTGATTATCATACTGAAGTTGGGAAATTGATGACGGCGGAGTTGGTCGGGTTGGGATTGTTAACTGCCCAGGAAGCCAAGCAAGCTTTGGCCTACAAAAAGTATTTCATGCACGGGACCAGTCATTTTTTAGGCTTGGATGTCCATGATGTTGGCGATTGGAATATTCCTATTGAAGCGGGCAATGTGTTTACCGTTGAGCCTGGTATTTACATTCCTGAAGAGTCTTTGGGCATTAGAATAGAGAACAACATTGTTATAACCAATGGTGAGCCTTTGGATTTGTTCGCAGATTTCCCCACAACTGTGGAAGAAATTGAGGCGATGATGGCCAGTTGACTTTTCTCATTGTAAATACATTACAATGAGCTTTCGGTTCTTGGTCTGACAAACCGAAAGTTCATGTATCATCCTATTTCCATTTCCGATAAGGGAATCAGAGGCGAGTTTTGTCCTTATTGCAAAGCACCAACAGTTCGGGTATCGCCGGATTCTATTTCATCATACATTCCATTGCATCCGCAGGATACGGTATTCCAATGTGTCTTTCACCCACAGCATTTTATCGCTTGGAGTAGTGACGATATCCATCAACAAGGAACTATCGCAGATCCCTATTTAAGGGCATGTCGTTACTTGGTCAGCTCTGAGATTAGGATCATTGTTTCTTTATTTCCTGAAATCATATTCGCCAAGGAATGTATTGTGCGGTACATCAATTACAAGTTGCAAAACGGAACTTCTGATTACCTGAATGTGCAGTTGTTGGACGAACGTGATTGTTTTAAAATATTACAAGTCATTCGATCGGCGGAATGGCAGAAGTTGATTCCTGTGCCCTTCAATGAACCCTTTGCTGAACGAATTGGGTTAGCCAATAGGCTGTTTCGAGAAATTTTATCCTTGCATGACTTTATCGAACATTCTGTTTTTCTTGAGATTTACAATGCTTTGGAGATTGAATTGTCTTTTGATGTTTTCGTTAATCGTACGTTTGAGTTGATAGATTTTTTTAGAAGTTGCGGCGACCAATATTTGCGGATCGTCTCAGCCAAATGCGCCGTTTGTTATGCACATTCGGACTCGCTGGGTTTTTTGCTCATTGGCAATCAATCATGGAATTACACCAGTTTTCTTTTTCATTACAAAGACAACAAGTTGACTGACTTGCATGACTGCGGTTCGATGGTTCATCCTTGTCAACATTTGCCACTGGGAAGTAAGTATTCTTTTCAACGCGGCAGAATCATTGATCAAGCTTCTTTATACAATTAATCCAATGAGAAAGATTGAAAGATTGCCACATGCAGCTGTGGTACTCAAGCCTACTGTGAACTTTTTGAATTGGTCACTTCCCTTCCATGATCCCATGGCTAAGGTGCAATTTCTAGATTCAGATGTATTTATGATTCCCGATCTTAACGATGTGATTGATATTCACCAGTGGCTGCATGAACATTTCACGGATTTGTTCATTCATTTTGTTTCTGAGTGGACGGACACTGAGGCCTTTTGGCCTGATGTGGATGATTATGAAGTTTTTTGTAATTACTTTGATGTAGAAGTGATGCCAATGGCTTGGCGTGTCAATGACTGATTCAACATTTTCAGCAGTGAAATGTTATCATTTATTGGAAGTTCATCATAGGGCTTGTGATTATTTTTGCTGACAAATGTCATATTTTATGAAAAAGGGTTTCAAATCATTGTGGTTGCAAGGGATGCGTTTTGAGGGAGAGGCTTTGCGCAAGATTTTTCTTCTTTCTGTATTGGCCAGTGTGTTTCACTTGGCCTTGCCACTGGGCATTCAGGCGCTGATGGGTTTCATTACTGGCGGCGAGTTTAGAATTGGCACGATATCTATCATATTGCTGGTTTTGTTGGCCACTTGGATGGCAAACCGTTGGCAAGTGCAAATGATTCAAACAGGTGAGCATATTGAAGAGCGATTATTTGTTCTGATGGCTTATGAATACGCACAGCGTTTATTCATCAAGCCCGCGGAGGGCAGCTTTCAGAAGTTTGTTTCCAAGTCCAAGTATTTTTTAGAAATTTCGTCCATACAGAAAGGATACAGCAAAACAGTAATTGATGTAATAACCGCAGGATTGCAATTGATTCTTGGTGTGATTTTGATTTCTTTTTATCACCCTTTCTTCTTGGTCTTTGGTTTTTCTCTATTGGTGGGTTTGTACTTTATCATCAAGATAAAAGGAAAGTCTGCCTTGACCAAGGGGATCGATGTTTCCAATGAAAAATATGGTATGTATGAGTGGCTATTAAAAGAAGGTAAGTCGGGTGATGATGTCACAGATAAAAGAGACCAACTGCATGGTCGTTCAATGAACTATATTCAAGCCAAGCGAGAGTACTTCTCAATTGTCCTTTTTCAAATGCGCTCTTTTTTGCTTTTCAAAATGTGCGTATTGGCTGGGATGCTGCTTTTGGGCGTTTGGTTGGCAATAAAACAGGAAATATCATTGGGTCAATTCTTG
>CAMCTV010000060.1 GCA_945878635.1 Chryseobacterium gleum
GGATGGATGAATTGACGGAAATGATGAAGGACAAGGTAGTTCTATTTTCCGGCAATAGCGGCGTAGGCAAATCGTCATTGATTCAATATTTTGTTCCCACTCGTGAGCTTCGAATTGGCGACATTTCAGATTGGAGTGAAAAAGGCCAACATACCACCACATTTGCTGAAGTCTTTCCCACCAAGGAAGGGGGATGGATTATCGATACACCAGGCATCAAAGGATTTGGATTGGTGGACCTTAGCGCTGAAGATATTCCGTTGTATTTTAAGGAAATGTTTGCTTTGCTACCTGAATGTAAATTCAATACCTGCAAGCATTTGGAAGAACCCGGATGTGCTGTAAAAGCTGCATTGGCTGATGGCAGGATAGCGGAAAGCAGGTACCATAGTTATCTGTCTATGTTGGACGATGAAAAGGGAAAATCACCTTACCGATGAATACGTATCAATTTGTTTTTTGGGGAACGGAACATGCGATCATCATTTTTTTGACGGTCTTGCTCCCAATTGTTTCTGTACGATGGGCCAGAACAAGGACACAAAAGGAAAGGGATGTCTTGGGGAAAATATTGGGAGCCATGTTGGTGCTCAATTGGTTTACCTATCAAGGTTATCGTTTGTACTCGGAATTTTGGTCAGTCCAATATGACCTACCCATGGAGTTTTGCAACTGGGCCGTTTTTTTAACGGCTTATGCACTTTGGTTTAAAAAACAACGCGCTGCAGAGCTGGCTTTTTTCTGGGTGATGGCAGGGAGTATCCACGGAATCATTACACCAGATATTCATCAACCCTTTCCGCACTTGACTTACATTACCTTTATGGTTGGGCATACAGGTTTGGTTTGGAGTGTGCTGTATCTGGCATTGGGAATGAACTTAAAACCGCAGAAAGGAGCGTGGTTAAGAGCCGCAGCTTGGAGTCAAATCTATTTTGCAATGGCCATTGTCATCAATTTTTCAGTGGGAGGCAATTATGGTTATTTAAGACAAAAACCAATTGGAGGTTCTTTTTTAGATGTCCTGCACGATTGGCCTTATTACCTGTTGGAGTTGGAATTGATTGGTGCCATTTCCTATGCATTGGTGTATCTTCCATTTTGGTGGTGGCGCAGAAAAAACGAGTCCATCCTGTAGTCTTTTCCAACCATAGGGTTTACTTTTGTAAGAATGAGTTCAGCTTCAGAAAAAATAGCGGAAACCCCGCTCATGAAACAATACAATGCCATCAAGGCCAAATATCCGGATGCCGTTTTATTGTTCAGGGTGGGCGACTTTTATGAGACCTTTGGCGAGGACGCTGTTAGGGCTGCGCAAGTTTTGGGCATTGTTTTAACCAAGAGAAAAAATGGTGCTGCCGCTTATGTTGATTTGGCTGGGTTCCCTCACCATTCATTGGATGCTTATTTACCCAAGTTGGTTAAAGCTGGTTACCGTGTGGCAATCTGTGATCAGTTAGAAGATCCCAAAATGGTCAAAGGCATTGTCAAACGCGGTGTTACTGAATTGGTAACGCCAGGTGTTTCCTACAATGAAAAAACCATCGACGCCAAAGACCATCACTTCCTTGCTGCTATTCATGAAGGGAAAAAAGATTGGGGCATCGCCTTTGTTGATGTGTCTACCGGTTTGTTTGAAGTGGCCCAAGGATCATTGGATTTTGTACATAAGTTATTGAGTGTCTATCAGCCCAAGGAGGTGCTGTATCAAAAGCACAAAGACCTTTGGTTCAAATCCAATTTTGGTGAAGGCATTGCTGTTTTCAGAATGGATGATTGGGCCTTTACTACTGATTTTGGTCGCGATCAATTGAATAAGCATTTTGGAACCCAAAGCCTCAAAGGTTTTGGAGTAGAGGATTTGGAAGTGGCCATTGGCGCAGCTGGCGCCATCTTTCAATACCTTTCCGATACCCAGCACGATAAGCTTGCGCACATTCAAAAAATTGCGCCGTTGGATCAAGGGCAATTGGTAGGATTGGATGCTTTTACGGTTCGAAATCTTGAATTGTTGTTTACACCTTACCAAGGGGGAACAGCACTTGTTGACATATTAGACAACACCAAAAATCCCATGGGTTCTCGTTTGATTCGCCGTTGGATGAGAACACCCTTGCGCAATTTGTCCGCCATTAAAGAGCGTTTGCAAGCGGTGGAAATGTGGTTAACAGATCGAGATGAATTGGAAGGTTTTAGGGATGAGCTTCAAGAAGTAGGCGATTGGGAAAGAATGGCTGCACGCATCGCTGTTCAAAAAATAACACCCCGTGAGTTGGTTCAGATGTGCCGCTCTTTGGATAGGGTTTTGTCTTGGAAAAACAAAGGTGGAAGCATTGCACAATTGGGAAATTCCTTGGATGATTTGAGTGCTTTTTACCAATTGCTCAAAAGGCAATTGCATGAAGATGCCCCGCATGCCATTGGTAAAGGATACACCGTGGCTTTTGGTGTAGATGAGGATTTGGATGAACTCAGGGGATTGCAAACTTCAGGAAAGGACAAGCTCAAGGAGATTGAAGAGCGCGAAACTGAACGCACTGGAATTTCATCCCTCAAGATTTCTTTCAACAATGTTTTTGGTTATTATTTAGAGGTACGCAATACGCACAAGGATAAAGTGCCGCAAGATTGGATTAGAAAGCAGACACTCACTCAAGCAGAGCGATACATTACCCAAGAGTTGAAAGAGTATGAGACAAAAATTTTAGGAGCTGAGGAAAAGATATTGGCCATTGAGCAAAGAATTTTTCAGCAATTGTTGCAAGATGCAATGCCTTACTTGTCGGCGATACAACACAATGCGTTAAAAATTGCCCAGGCCGATGTGCTGACTTGCTTTGCTTTTAATGCGCTCAAGTACAAATACAACAAGCCCTCCGTGGAGGACAGCGATGTGTTGGAAATCGTTGATGGTCGACATCCGGTGATTGAGCGATTGTTGCCAACGGGACAATCTTACATTGCCAACGATTTGACTTTAAATGCAACGGAGCAACAAATCATGATGATTACGGGTCCCAACATGAGTGGTAAGTCAGCTTTGTTGAGACAAACAGCATTGATTGTATTGATGGCACAAATGGGATCCTACGTTCCTGCCCAATCAGCTAAGATTGGCATTGTAGACAAAGTATTTACCCGTGTCGGAGCCAGTGATAATCTTTCCAGTGGTGAGTCAACTTTTATGGTTGAAATGAATGAGACGGCCAGTATTTTGAATCAAATGACGGGAAGAAGTTTGATCTTGATGGATGAGATTGGTCGCGGAACAAGTACCTACGATGGAATCAGCATTGCATGGGCCATTGCAGAGTATCTGCACGAGCATCCGCAACACCATCCCAAAACTTTGTTTGCTACCCATTACCATGAGTTGAATGAAATGACCCACCGCTTTGCACGCATCAAGAATTTCAATGTGGCAGTGAAGGAAACAAAAGGTCAGATTGTTTTTTTGAGAAAATTGGTATCAGGAGGAAGCAATCACAGCTTTGGTATACATGTGGCACAGTTAGCAGGAATGCCAACTGCTGTAACCAATAAAGCCACTGCGTTGCTCAAAGAATTGGAAGCCCAAAGAGGTGACCATTCACAGACAGCTCAGACGCTATCCAACCAAACCCAATTGGCCATCTTTGAAATGGAAGATCCTAGATGGAACAAAGTAAAACAGCAAGTTTCTCAATTGGATGTCAATCAAATGACACCGTTGGAAGCACTAAATTTTATTGCTGAATTGAAAAAGGAAGCGCTGAAAAACTAAGATTTGAACGTGTTTTTTATAGGTTCAGGTGAAGGTTCAGATTTGTCTTCAATAACAACAGATGTTTCTTTTGATTTCTCCTCCTTCATTTGATGCATGGTGCGCAATGCCTTGCGAATACTGGCATTCAAATCAAAACCAGCGAGCAAAATAATGCAGTTGAGGTTCATCCAGATCAATAGAACCATCAAAGTTCCTAGAGAGCCATAGAGCTTATTGAATTGCGAAAAGTTGTTGATAAAGTAGGCAAACGCCAATGATGTGATGATGAAAAGGGAAGTGGCCAAGATGGCTCCAGAATTCCAAAAACGCCAACTGCGTCTTCTGCGCACACCCATGCCCACATTGTACAATGTCGTATTCACAGAATAAACCAAGATCAGTGTGATGATCCATCTGGCAATGTCTAACATGAAAACAATGGCCTTGTCTGCCAATACATCCTTGTCGCCTATGATGCCAATAATCGTCTCGCTGAAAACGATCAATGTGATAGCAGAGGCCAAGAGTAATCCTAAAATGAAAATTAACATGATGCTCAATACGCGTCGCAAAATGGGGTGGGTGTTGTCCTCAAAATGATAGCTCTCGTTGAAACCCAATAGGATGGCGTTAATGCTATTGGAAGCGTAGTAGATGACCAAAATAAAACCTATGGATATCAAAGAGCTGTATTTCTTGTTGATCAAATCGTTTAGGGTATCTTCCACCAATGAGAATGTATCGCCTGGAAAAAATTGATGAATATTGTCCATCAATTCTTTTTGGAAGTTGGGAATAGGGATATAAGGAATCAGTGAAAGCAAAAGGATGATCGCTGGGAAAAAGGCCAAGAATAAGCGAAAAGAAATGGCAGCTGCACGTGTTGTGATGCTCCCTTTTGTAACAGACTCAATAAAAAAACGCCCCACCAAGAGCAACGACAAACCCTCAACGCCTGGCCATACAACGCCATTCAATCGGCGTTCAAGTGCTTTTCTCAGGCGAAGATTGTACCGCTCTTTCTTTTCTGATTGCATCTTAAAAAGACTTTAAACTAAAATCCAAAGAATGAATTTGGTGCGTCAATGCACCCATGGAAATAAAATCAACCCCCGCTTCAGCATAGGCTACTACGTTGTCTTCCGTGATACCGCCTGAAGCTTCAGTTAAAATTCTACCATTAATCCAACGCACTGCTTCCTGGATTTGATTGGGTGTGAAATTATCCAGTAAAATCCGAAACGCCACACCACTTTCTACGATGATTTTCACATCTTCCATATTGCGGGCTTCAATTTCAATGGGGATTTCAAGTTGGTTTTTATGACAATATTCTAGGGTATTGGCAATGGCTTCTTTCATCCCACCCGCAAAATCAACATGATTGTCTTTGATGAGAATCATGTCGTGCAGACCAAAGCGGTGGTTCTCCCCTCCGCCAATGGCGACCGCCCATTTTTCAAATACACGGAAATTTGGAGTAGTTTTTCGTGTATCCAATAGTCGACAATGGGTATGGGCTATTTTGGATTGTATGCGGTTCGTATGTGTAGCAATACCGCTCATCCGTTGCATGATGTTGAGCAACAATCGCTCGGCAATGGTGATGCTTTGGGTTTTGCCTTTTAATACAAAGGCGATGTCTCCAAATTTTACAGCAGTTCCATCTTTCAGTAAAGTGTCAAAAACCAAATCTTTATCCACTTGTCTAACCACCTCTTTGGCTGCTTCCACTCCAGCCAATATGCCATCCTCCTTGATCAACAAGCGGGCTTGACCCAAATGATGCGCCGGGATGGTGGCTAAACTGGTATGGTCTCCGCTTCCAATGTCTTCTGCTAACGCATCGGAAATGGCCTTTTTGATTTTTGATTTGAAATCTTCACCCATAAGGGTGCGAAATTACGATGAAACTTAGTCCTTTAGACACCAACGGATAGGATAAATCTTGCCTTGCGTTTTTACCCATCTGGGTTGAGCAATGGATTCAAGGATTATACCGTTGGCCGCTGCGCCATGATAGATGCTTTGGCCTAGAGAATTGTATACGATAGCCTCTCCACTATAACCACTGTTGTTGGTCAATTGTTTGGAGCAGAATTGCCATTCCATGTCCAACTCTTGGTGCTCGTTAATTTCATTTTCCACACATAAGGTAGCTACGGGGAAGGTCCATGCGCAAATGTTTTGGTATTGCAATACAAAATAAGTAGAGTCGTCGCAAGGGTGTGTGTTGGTCCACAAGTCTGTTCCATCCTCCCAATAAATGTTGAAATCAAAATTGTTTTCTAAGTCAACGTTCCACTCCACCCAATTTTCATTGATCGTGTATTGTGTGTCAACCACTGGTGCAGGTTCATCAATCCAAATCAATTCTACAGGATGTTCCATTGTGCAGCCATTGGGGTGCATGTAATCTATAATGAGGCTGTCTTCAGTTGTGTTGATGTCCCATGAAGTTAGCGTCCATTCATTGAACAACCATTGTTCGGTAAAGCTCTCGTAATTCAGATTTTCCGAAGAGCAAAAAAGAGCACTGTCTCCGGCAAATACCGGAAGTTCAATTTGAAAGGGTATGTTAATGGTATCCGAAATTTGACAGCCTGCTGTTGAGGTAATGGTGATGGCGTATTGTCCTGCAGTTAAACTTCCATTAATGGCTGAATCCCCAATCGCCCATGTTGAACTGGGTGCGTTGGTGGTGTAATAGGGTGTAACACTTCCATTGTTCAATAAAATGCAAGCTGCAGGTTGCACAACAATGCTATCTATAATCAATACCTCTTGCTCAATCAATTGAATTGTATCCCTCCATTGACAAAGCCCGTATTCAATCTCCACAATGTATTGACCTGCATTGAGCGAGTCCAGATAATTGTACCAAATTTCATCCGGAGTATACCATGCAATTAACCCATCTTCACTGTCTGCGCAAGTAGGCATGATTGTGCTCACGACCGGAACATAGGGTTCATCAATATGAATGGTGATGGGAACTTTTATGGAATGAAATATTCCATGCAGAAAATTCCAGTTTCCTGGGCCAGGCACCCAGTAGGTATTGCTTCCTAAATTCTGAGTGATGGAGTTCAGGGTATAAATGTTGAAGTCTGGATGAAAGTGAATGTAAAATCCACTGTCCGCAGCGCATGAATCCACCATGGCGGTAGTATATTTTGTTAATAGTTCGGCCTCTGTGAAATCGTAGTTTTCATTCCCAGACAAGTAATAATGTCTGTCTATTAAACCACTAGGCCAATGAATGATTAAACTGTCCATGATTGTATCCGCTCCCATTCCCAAAATCAGATGCTGTGAATTTTGATTCAAATAATTTTCACCCATCTGCAAAATGGTTTGAGAAAATAATCCGCCGTGGTAGTATTGTACAATACTCCCTATGGCTTGTTGGTTTGAGTATACTGCATGGAGTGTTATTTTGATGCTATTGTTGTTATTTTCTATTTGATTTTCTAAAAGACGAAGGTTGTAGTTTTCTTTTGGTTGATAAGCAATGTCATAACGTCTGTCTTGATTGAAATCTCCTTTTGCGCTGGTGTATCCATCTATTTCAGCATAATCGCCGAGATCAATGTTTGAAAAGTTGCCATTCGTGTTGGCCATAAGATTGTTGCCATAATTCACGGAATTGGTCCACGGCAATTCATTGGTTACCCAGAGATCTTCCCATCCACTATTGTCATAGTCTATCCATAGCCCAGACCAACACCATTTATTAACTGTGCAATTTTTTTGTACCGCGAGATTATCAAATATTCCGGCTCCATTATTCGTCATCAAGCGGTTTCCCTCTGTCCGATTGGTGATGTAGACATCCCAGTCTCCGTCATGGTCAAAATCTGCCCATGAATTGCTCATGGCGTCTGACGGTATAGAAAGTCCGTTTGTTAAAGCGGCATCCTGAAATGTGCCGTCAGGTTGTGATAAATAACAATTGTTTCCTTGAAGAAAATCATTGATTACGTATAGATCAGGTATAGAATCTCCATTGATGGGTATAAATGAGGCTTGAAATGAACTGCGCAAATAATCTGGAGAGAAATAGCTCGTGTTGGGTGAAAAATTGAAATTACCTTGATTGATAAAAGTTAAATTGGGGACGTTGGTGTTGTAGTTGCATGCATAGATGTCTAGCAATCCATCTTGATTGATATCGCTGCATGCGGCGCCCCAAAGTTGGTATTGGGGTTGATATGTCCAATTAAGTCCATTGGAATAATTCTCAAAAGTCCAATTGTCAATGTTTCTGAATAGTTTTATTCCTTGGTCCTTTGAACAGGTTAATAAATCATTCATTCCATCATTGTTCATGTCGAACCACAAAACAGATTTGGTATCTAGTCCAGATGGAATTTGTGCTACTGGAAAAAAACTACCTTCTATGTTTTTATAAATAATAGTCTCATAGGTTGGCCTACTCAATGTTAGGTCATCCCATCCATTTTGGTCATAGTCGTAGAAGCTTATGCCATTGCCAAATTGTGTTACTCCATATAAATAACTCAATCCTTGCTGCTCTGCCATATCCTGAAATAGGTTGCTCTGTCCTTGGATCTTGTATTGGCCGGTACACATTAATAACCATATGCAAAGCAGAAAAATTCTCATGGCTGTTGAATGTGCACTTTGGTCCAATTGTCTTCAGTAAGAATAAAAATAGGATATTGCACTGTTTCCAATTCCCAACGGTTACTGCTTATTGGCTGGTAGGATATATTTTGACCTAGAACATTGACAATCTTTTTGATTTCAATTTGTTTTTCTGTTGTCTTATTAAACAAAATATTTTGGTTTAAGTACCACGCTGTATTTGTTGGAATTTCCCCAATGTTTTGAGGCAATTGTATTGTTATCCAAACACTGTCCATCCACTGACAAATGCCTTCGGAAATAGAGATGTTGAGCCATTGACTTTCTGTGCAAAAAATTTGCTGGCTTCCATTGTTTTGAAAAAATGCTTGTCCATTGTCTTCAACTTGAAGGTTGATCCACGATCCATCTTGTTGAGTTTCCTGCGTGGTGGTGTATACCGCAGGACTTGAGACATTGAAGAATAGGCTGTCTGCTATGTTGCATCCCTGTAACGTTTGAACTGAAATGATGAGGGTACTATCATTGGTCAATGACTCAATGGGCCAATTGTTGTATAATACAATGGGTAAATTGCTTTCAATCCAATCATCGGGTAGGACATTTTGTTGATAGCAAGTTTCAATGGTGTCAGGAATTGTGATGTCCCATTGCTGTTGTGCAATAATAGATATTGTTGTATCAAGCGTGCATCCATCAGAATTTGAAAAGTGCAATGTATATTCACCTGGAAGGAGCGCATTGGGTTCTACAGAGGTTTCAAAGTAGTAGGATACGTCAGGCTGATCAGGTATATCCACATTGCCAAACGCTCCAGTTTGACATGCAGCGTGTGCTATGGTAAAAGAAGGTTGGAAAAAATCGTTGGCATCAATAGTAATGGTGTCCATCACAATGCATCCATAAGCGTTGTTATATAATGCCGTGTGTTGACCATCCGCAAGATTTGCCGTGTGATACAAAGTGTCATTGTTTAATAGGATAGTTACAGCACCATCTTGGGCAGTGCAATGCTCTTCTGTAATGATGGTCGTATTGTTTTCATTGTCGTACAATTCGATATTGAATAATATGGTGTCAATGATCTCACCTGCAAATTGAATCAATACCTCGTGGTTTCCGGGATAAAGCCATGCGTCTTGTGTTGAGAGGTTGTCGTTCCAAATGACTTCAAATAGTGGATTCATGGTGGCCAATACTGAATCTTCAGGAGAACATACTTTTTGAGCACTGAGTGATAATCCCCAACCGCTCTGTCCTTCATGCAGGGTGTGGTATTGGTCTATGGGTAAGTTAAAATATTTATCAATGATGCCGCTAGGCCATAATAGTATTAGGCTGTCAATACTCTGGTTTTCACCCAAACCTAGAATAAGATTTTGAGAATTTTGACTTAGATAATTGTCGCCACTTTGCGTGTATCCATATTGTGTATTGTCTGCGGTGTGCAAGTAGTAATGCAGGCCAACGCCGTTTCTGTTGCTGATATGCCCGATGGGTTTGAATTTGATAAAATGATGATCGTTTACAGATGTGTTTTGATACAACTGAAAGATATCTTCATTGGAAGCGTTTAATGCAATATCATAATGTCCATCTTGGTTAAAATCACCTTTGCAAGCTGAGAAGGCGCTGTTGGTAAATATGGTTGTGTCGGGCTGAGCAAATAGCCCGTTACCATTGCTGAGCATCAGACTACCAGGCCACCAAGTAATGGGCCAGTCGGGATTGGCAGATGAGGCCAATAAATCATTCCATTGGTCATTATTGGCATCCACCCATAGTGAGGACCAACATTGACGGTACACGGCCACATTGATTTGCTCAGCAATATTGTCAAATTGATTATCCCCATTGTTTTGAAGCAAACGATTGCCAGGCTCTAAATTGCTCACATACACATCCAAGTCGCCGTCATTGTCAAAATCGCACCAACTGTTGCACATGGAATTTAGGTTGATTCCTAAACCAGTTTCGATGGATTGTTTGAAAAGCGGCATCGTGTCATTGGTTCCTATTTGATTCCAATAAAAATCATTGCCCTGCTCAAAATCATTGGCCATGTATAGGTCAGGCTTGAAATCCCTGTTCAAATCAATGCATGCGGGTTGAAAAGTGGCTTTTAAGTCATATTTCAATGCATTGTTGTGATAGAGTTCAAACCCCATTTGTCCGGTGTTCAAGAAAAGAAAGTTCTGACTTCCTTGATTGTAGTTAGCAACAACCAAGTCCAATAAATGGTCTCCATTTACATCAGCTAGGCTCATGCCATACAGCCAGAATTCCGCGTAAGATGGATACATCTCTGTCCAATCAAAGGCATTTGGAATTGCACTATAATAGCCGTTATCATCCACGGTGAAAAGCCAAAGACCGTAATTCAATGTGGAAATGATTAACTCATTGCTCCCATCATTGTTCAAGTCACCCCATACAGATGATTTGGCATTAGGCACTTGAAGGGGTTGCCAAATTTCAAATGTTCCGTTTGTATTTCTATATAAGTAGACCGCATCATTTTGATTGCATAACGTCAAATCATCCCAGCCATCCTCATCGAAATCATAAAAGGAAACGCCTTCACCGAAGAAGGCTGAGGTATAATAATTGTAAATCCCTTGGTCAAATGCGACATTATTGAATTGGACAGGTTCTTGCGCAAAGTATGCACAATACGGTATGAAGATAACACTCCAAAAAAGTGTAATTTGTTTCAAAGGTTTTGTAATTAAGGTAACTGTATGACGGAAAGAAATATTTTGGTTGCCTGATATGCACCATGAAATCCCCGATGTAATCGGTCTTTTTCTTTTTTTTGTTCATAAGTCTGATTATTGCTATATTTGCACCCCTTAATGAGAATTTAAGATGCGTGTTAAACATCCCTTCATCATTCCTTTCGTAGGTCTAAAGCCGGGATCGCATCAATTTGAATTTCTCCTTGAGGAATCGTTCTTTAAAGAATTCGAGTATTCAGAAGTGGACAATGGTCGTTTTATCGTTTCGGTTGTGTTGGACAAAAGATCCAATATGATGGAAATGACATTATCATTAAATGGTGAAATGACCTGGCCGTGTGATGTTTGCGGAGACCCTGTCTCTGTGAAAGTAACGGGCAATGACCACTGGATCATCAAATACGGCGACCACACAGACGACCAAGATGATGATATCTGGACCTACGGACCGCAGGAACATCAAATTGATATCCGCCAACGTTTGTTTGAACTGGTTCACCTTTCCCTCCCTGCACGCAGAGCGCATGAAGAAGGAAAGTGCAACGCCGGTATCATGAAAAAAATGGAGGATCTTCGAGCAGATGAAGACTCGGATACGCAATGGATCGCTTTAAAGAATTTACAAATGGAAACCCCTTTGGACCAGTTGGAGGATGACGAAGACTGGGAAGAAGATGACGAATAAAAACGGAAAACGATGGCACATCCCAAACACCGAATTTCGCAGACGCGCCAAGCTAAGCGACGTACACACTACAAGTTGGAAGCTCCTAACGTAGCTACTTGCCCAACAACAGGTCAACCCCACTTATTCCACCATGCGCATTGGCATGAAGGAAAACTTTACTACAGAGGTAAAGTGGTGATGGAGAAAGAAAACGCGTAAGCTTTTCTGACTTTTACTGAATTGACATAGGCCCTGTTCTTCAGGGCTTTTGTGTTTGAACCTATTTTTTATTTATTTTTATGAATAGTAAATCTGTATATCTCTTGGCACTATTGACGATTATTGTTTTTGGTCAATCCTGCACGGTGCAAAAATGCCATTACAGCAAGGGAT
>CAMCTV010000061.1 GCA_945878635.1 Chryseobacterium gleum
GGCAGAAAAGACGCCATTGACTTCATCAAGCAAGCGCAGAAAGATGGATTGCCCGAGGACGAGGCCAAAACCGGAGAAGCCAAGGTTCAAGAATTAACAGACAAGTACAACAAGAAAGTGGAAGAAGTTTTAGCCGCCAAGGACAAGGACATCATGACCATTTGATGATTAAAATACTTTGAATGAAAACACTCCGAATGGGGTGTTTTTTTTTACCAAAAAAAAACAGAGCCTAAGCTCTGTCTCTTTTCGATTCTTTTAGTACCCAGAGTGGGAATCGAACCCACACATCACGAGGATACACGATTTTGAGTCGTGCGCGTCTACCAGTTCCGCCATCCGGGCATTTCCTTCTTTTGAAGGAGTGCAAATATAATCAATCTTTTCTTTCCTCGCAAATAACCAACGAATTTCCTCCTACCCATACCTGATATCGCCCGTCACCATTGGTAATCGGCCACCAACGCAAATTCATTTTCAATCCTTTTTTCCATTCTTCCCTATCCAACACCGATACTTTCCAAGCCCCATCCTTTCTCTCCATCTGCCTGACCACTGTTTTACTTCCCGCCCAATTTCGTTGCTCCTCCTGCAATGGTGTATTGTACTCATGATCATTGTACTGCAATCCAATGCCGTTTGCATTTCGGAAACATACGAACGATGGTCCCTGCTCATCCATGCTTACCTCCTGCGCCTTTGGAACAACCAGGACTTCCTCACATATTCCATTTGTATTAAAATGCAACAAATACATTTCCATGTAATACTCCAAATACTGCACAATCCCGGGAGACATCGTCGTCCATAAATCATTGTTGCGAACAATCTCTCTGAAAAAATAATCCTCTCCATACAACCAAAAACCATCTGACGTA
Source organism: Chryseobacterium gleum (assembly GCA_945878635.1). Lineage (GTDB taxonomy): Bacteria > Bacteroidota > Bacteroidia > Flavobacteriales_D > Sanyastnellaceae > CAMCTV01. The sequence goes on from CAMCTV010000061.1 coordinate 879, forward strand.
GGCAAATAGCCCTTCAATATCCATTCTTTATTGCCCAACTTGGGATAGTCCAAAGGTGTCAACTTCTGTTGTGTCACCTCGCATTTTGCCGTATCCAAATCATACTGAACAATTCCAGCAATCTTCTCATTCCCGGCTTGACTGTACAGACTCAAACATTGCAAACCTTCTGGGCCTTCCCTAAACATCGCCTCCCGCAAAACGCGATCACCCAAGACCAAATCCCATTGTTTTAATTTGGTTCGTTTGATGTCAAAATAATACAACACATTCTGCGTCCAAACGGTGTTGTCTTCTTTGGGCTGCATCTGTCTGTTGTTTCCTGTTAATACAATTGCATTCCCTGACCCATCGATGGCCCAGCGTTCCACTTGATTGTAATCTCCCCAACGATCAACTTTCCAATTCATTTGATGCTTCATCCTCCAATTCCCTTCCTCTTTGACCAATACCCAATGCATCAACTCTTTGGAAGCGTACAAAACATTTTCCGAAAAAACGACCAGTGTTTGCCCCCTCAATTTGCATTGTAATCGCGGTGTTCTGTTCTTGTTTGAATAGCCCACGGAGAAGACCAATCGGGGAGTTGACCAACCACTGACTGAATCCATTGTTGTATTCCACAACAACAAGCTATCCAATGTCTCACTCATGGAATAATAAAACAATTCTAGGTTACCTTGAACGACCTCAACCCCCAAATAATGGCTTTGATCATTCCAAACATGCGCAAAGTGCTTTCCATTTTTCATCGACATTCCACGTACATGCTTGATGTCATACGAACGATTTGCAAAAGTGGACACAAAATAAGTTGCCGTACTGTCCTCAAGAAAAAAATAAGATTCGGCGCGATTTTCACCTGCCTGAACGCCAACTACCCGTTGTCCCCAAGTACAAACAGGGAGGAATAGAAGACTTAATAGAAGATAAAACCTAGTGGGACGTAAACCACCTAAAGATATCCATGCCATTGCCATAAAGCATTAAACCCAACAACAACACCATTCCTATCATTTGTGCCACTTCCATGATGCGCTGTGACGCTGGGCGACCTGTAATCATTTCCCACAACAAGAACATCACGTGACCTCCATCCAATGCAGGAATGGGCAGGATATTCATAAACGCTAAAATCAAAGAGATGAAAGCGGTGCGCTCCCAAAACATGGCCCAATTCCATTCTTCAGGAAACAACTTGGCAAACGTGGCGAAGCCACCTACTTGCTTGGCTCCAGATGCCGAGAAGATAAATTTCAATTGAGAGGCATAATCTTTCACCGTTTCCCAAGCTTGCTCCACACCGCCGGGTATGGCTTCCAAGAAACCATATTCGCGATTGACATAACTAAAATAAGCGCTGGGAGATTTTGGCGCAAAACCAATGGTTCCCTCTGCCGTAACTTTTGGAGCAATGGTCATCCATTGTCCTCCGCGGTATAAGCCAACCTCCACTTTTTGATCAGGATGTCCCTGCAAAAACTTTTGAATCGATTGAAAATAAACCAGAGTATCTCCATTGATGCTCACCAATGAATCTCCCTTCATTAAGCCTGCCTCAGCCGCTGGTGTTCCGGCAATCACCGTATCCACCACACAAGGAATGCGCGGCGTAAAAGGCATCTTAACACCTTTATCTACCATCATCTGTCCCAACTCTGTGGGCAATGGAATTTGCACTTCGTTACCACCACGAATCACCGTTGCCGTTGTTGGTTTATTTAACAACATCCATTTTGGGATGTCAGTATAACTAGAAGGTGTCTGTCCATCCAATGCAATGATGCGATCCCCTTCTTGAAATCCAATGGACATCATCAATGAATCACAATGCACGCCGTAGGTAATATTCTGAACGGGCAATTCATCCTTTCCCCAATTGGCCAAAACAACAGCGTACAAAATCATCCCTACGATAACATTGACCACAACGCCACCCACCATCACAATCAAACGCTGCCATGCTGGTTTGCTGCGAAACTCCCAATCCTCTGCAGGCTTGGACATTTGCTCCTTGTCCATGCTCTCATCAATCATTCCTGCAATCTTCACATAGCCACCCAATGGCAACCAACCTATACCATACTCTGTACCGCCAATTTTCTTCTTAAAAATGGAGAACCATGGATCAAAAAACAAGTAGAATTTTTCAACCCGTATCTTGAACAATTTGGCCGGAATAAAATGACCTCCTTCATGGAGAATGATCAATAAAGACAAACTTAAAAACAACTGCAAAGCTAACATCATGATTTTCTACGATTGAGGGGTAAAGGTACGTTGATATGCCTTTGTGTAACGCAAAACATATTTTCCAAAAACATCAAATTCCAAATTAACTGTGCTTCCAACCTGTATAAATTGAATGTTGGTGTGTTCATGGGTATAAGGAATAATACAAACTGAAAACTGATTGACCTGACTATTGACCACCGTCAAGCTGATTCCATTGACCGTTATGCTTCCCTTTTCGATGGTCATCCCATCTTCCGAAGGATTATGTTGAAATGTATAAGTCCAACTTCCGCCCTGCTCCTCAACAGCAACGCATATTGCTGTTTGATCCACATGTCCTTGAACAATGTGCCCGTCCAATCGTCCATCCATCTTCATGGCCCGCTCTAAATTCACAACGTTACCCACCTTCCAAGTGGAGAGATTGGTCTTGTTCAAAGTCTCTTGAATGGCCGTAACCACATAATGATCCGCTTCTATGGCCACCACTGTCAGACAAACGCCATCATGGGCGATGGACTGATCAATCTTTATTTCTTGTAAAAAATGACAACTTACTGAAAAATGCACATTGGTCCCTTCTTCTCGAATGCCAACAATTTTACCCAACTCTTCAACTATTCCTGTAAACATCTTTATGGTTTTATGGTATCTACCTTTCCATCCAACAAATGAATGAATCCATTTCTATTATAAGGGACCAACCCTTGTAGGGTAATCGGATAAATGGTGATGGTGTAATAAAAGACTCCGTCTTGACAAAGCTCGCCTGTTTGTTGATCTAAGCCTATCCAATCAATGGAAGGGTTTTCTGTTTCATAGACCATCGTGCCCCATCGGTTAAATATTCTCATTTCGACATGATCAATGGATCGGTATGGATACGCTTGGTACCAATCATTGGATGCATCACCATTTGGGGTATAGACATTGGGCAAATCATAGAAAGGACAATTGTCCACACAAATGGAATCTGAAAACGCACTCTCATTTTGCTGGTATTGACCATTGGGCCATAAATTGAGTGAGTCCAATGCAGTGACAGCATAGCAACCTGCAATGGTATTTCCTGTGCTGTCAAGATTGATGTACCAGACCGTATCAGTGGGATCATTCAATGTTGTCAAGAGTTCAAACTCACCTCCTATCACAGGCGTATAGTAAACCTTGTACCCCGTAACATCATCCGCGCAATTGGGCCTGTTCCAATGCAGACTCAAAGTAGGCACCAAACAGTCCGATTCAACCATTAATGTGGGTGGACAAGGAGGTTCTTGATCATAGGGCTGCGCACATGCTTCTTGTGACCAATTGACCAAAGGGTCTTTGATGGTAGGATTGGCGTAGGTTCCAATCAACCTAACCTTGTAACAATAGGGTTGATTGTTCACCAAACCTGTATCGATGATGGAACTCACTGTTGTATCCAAGAACAACACAAAATCCAAATCCGTTTCGCTCTTGCGGTAATATTCATAACGATAATTGTCCCAAGGAACATCCTCAACAACACTAACCTGAACAGCGTTATCCAAAGGAGTGAGACTCAACCAAGGGCTCATGGCATCATTGGAAAATCCAACCGAAAAACCATTGGACAACAATTCCACTCGGTATCGATTGCTCACGCCTATGGTATTGATGTTCTGATGAACATAGACTGTATCCAACAGCATAAAGTCATCAGCAGTTGATCCACTCCAAATTAAATTCTCAGAGGCTGATCCGGCAATGCGGTGGTACAATTGGTATTGATAAGGCCCCGGATATTGCACAACATCCAATTCTGAAGGAGGCGACCAAGTAACAGTGTCAACGCCCAAATCAAACGAGGTTTCCACTACCGAAACTTGCGTAACCACGGGCACCTCTTTGGACAATTGCGCACAAACCTCATCACTGGCGTAACTCAATGCACCATCTGGCCAACGCGCTACAACCATGTAGCAATAATTGGCCCCAAAATTCACATTCTCATCCAAGAAAACATCACTATTGACATTGGGAATGGTTGCAATCAATTCGTATCCCGTATAATCGGGAACACCTAATTCACAATTGGCTGGATCAAAACCGTACAAGCCATTTCTGCGGTAAATCAAATAATCCACCTCAGTAGCTTGATAGTCTGTAAAAATCGGTGAACAAGCATGCGGACTCCAAGAAACCTCAATGGTATTGTTGATAGGGTTGGCCGCAGGATTCAAGACTTCTGGAGCCACGACTGTAATGGCCATGGTTTCGATAAAAGACAAATTCACATAACCATCGTCAGTAGCCTGAAAAGTCATTTGATAGGGTTGATAACGAATCTCCTCGCAAAGCGGTTCCCAAGTGAAAATGTAAGAGCTGGGATTAAAAGTTGCAGGATGAGAAACATTGGTCAATGGCCCACCAAAGGCCTGCATCGTGATGTTGTCACCATTGGGATCAGAAGCAATGACTTGAAACCAGATATCATCACCGGCAGTAACACACTTGTCATTGATGGGTAAAATAACGGGAGGAATATTGTTACATGTTACAACCGTGATTTGCATATCGCGAATAACGTAACCAATCAAAATGCCATTGCGGTATTCGGAAATTTGAATAGCAATATTGTACTCCCCTGCCAACAAGGGAACGGTCCACAATACATTGCCTGTTAATGCATCGATGGTAAAAAGGTCTGTTGTCTCAGAAGTCACCTCATTGGGCAATTCCCATGCTGGGATATCGCCCAAACTCAATGGTAATCCATCCTCTCCCAAACAGGGAACCAAAGCATAGGAGAGCGAGTCACCGTCAGAATCATACGCCGCAGGGTTGTGCATCCATGGCTGATAAATACAAGCTTCTTGCGTGGGGGGGTTCAGCAATTGAACGGAATTATTGTGACCCAATCCAGGACTGATCACGAGTTGGGATTGAATACCAAACACCTGCTGAATGGAATTGGTAATGTTCATCACACCGCCATTTCGGTTGGGATCTTCTACCCGTAAGTTGTATATCCCCGGGCCTGCATAGGTATGAAAACCATAGTACTCGTTTCGCTTGGCATCCGTATTGGGATAGAACAATTCCACCGATCTGGAAAGGCTGTCCAAATCAGTATCCAAAATATTTTCTGGTTCATCCCCCCAATAAATCTTCAACCAAGGACGATCCGCAGGTGCTGAAACCTTGGTAATCGTTACAATCGTCACTTTATATGTGTAGCCTGATACATGCTCATAGATGATTTCACCCGCCCTATTGTGCGTAGCCGCTGCGCTGAAAGCCAACAACAGCATCACAAATAGCGATATGTATTTCATCCATCTCATCTTACGAATTTACAGGCTTACTTACCAATTCAATCATGCGTTACCATGATTTTAGATTGATTAACACCATACTCCGTTTCCCATTGCAACCAATAGAACCCTGAAGGCCAATCAGAAACATCCATCCATCCGCTTTGTTCACCATATAGTAATTGCGATGCAACGCACTTTCCAGTTGCATCAAAACACAACAACCGGGTCATTGCCAGACCATCCCAGCGCACAATTTCATTTGCTGGATTGGGATAAAAATTCCAACCCTGACTGTTGGTTTCAGTCACATTTACGGCATCAATAATGGTGACGCAATAATCCTCAAACTCACCATAGCTGAAGCTCCCGCATGGCTCTGGCACCTCCCCTGTTCCAAATACACCATAGTATGTCATCCCTACCCGAAGTCGCGCACTTCCCAATAAGGCTGAGTTGGGGACGTTGAACGTTCCTGTTGCAGTGGTGGTGGAAGCCTGACCAGGATCAAAGATCAATTCATCATCCGTCCAAGTTCCATCACCATTCCAATCCAGCCAAGCTTTGCTGTATTCGTTGTATGAAAAACCACCAAATCCAGGTGTAACGGAAATGGAATAATCTTGTCCTAATACCAAATCAGTTGTTACGTTCGTATAATCGCCATAACCGCCATCAGAAACAGAATTGTTGTTGATGGTCCCCAAAGTCACATTCGCAATCCACTCACCTGATGCGTCATTGGTTCCAACGACACAAGTCGCTACCTCTTGACAACTGGCACATCCCAAAGTGGTAAATGCCACCGACTGCACAGGTGATCCATTGCCAACACAAATGGAGGATACTGATGCGGTGTAGGCCGTGCAAGCCATCAATCCATCAAAAGTAATGGTGGTCTGATCGGTCTCATAAGTCCCTATCACACTGGTCCCCTGTATCAACAAAATGGTATAACCTGAAGCGGCCAAAACGGGATTCCAAGTGATTACAGCCAAATCATTTTGGGTATTGGTTACATTGATATAAGTAGGATTTACACAACAACCGTCGGTTGTAAAATACTGCAACGTTGACCAATCACTGAATAAGGTGTCACAAACGGCTCTCACTTGGTATTCATAACTGGAACAAAACATCAAATTGCTCAAGGTTACGCTTTGCTCCTGAATATCATAAACACTGCTCCAATTCAGATCTCCCTGCACACGGTATTGTATCTCAAATGGCCCTGAACCAATGCTGCTCCAGGTAATGAGCCTATCTGGTGAAGCGGGAACTGGAGCATCAGCTACTGCAAAAGGTGCAGGACAATCACCCGAAACACATTCGCCCAAAATAAGATTCAAGCTATTAAAGACATTGAGCCTTCCTCCTGTTAGCACTTCACCAACCAAATTTGAAACAGGATCAATACCTGATAAGATATAACCTCTTACCATCATTGCCGCTTCGGCAGGATTGGCATGTGCGATTTGCGCCAAAGATTGACAAGGAGCTGAATACATCAAAGCTACTGCGCCTGCAACGCATGGGGTAGCAAACGAAGTTCCTGAACTTGCGCTGTATCCGCTATTACCCGCCATCATCACCGCTTCTCCTGGCGCACCCAAATCTATGTGCGTGGTGCCGTATCCACTAAATGTCCGCACATCCGAATTGTTGGTCGCGGTAACAGAAATCAAATAATCACTTGGACAGGTAGTAGGCATGTCACCCACATTGTCCACATTCACATTGTTGTTGGCTGTTGCTGCGCAACTCAAAATTCCATAGTGCCCTAGCGTATCGTACATGGCACACCAAAGCGGATAACCGTTAGCCGCGGCATTGTCAATACCCCAAGAGCTATTGGTTACCACCACAAAAGCCCCTTGACTTCCGTTTGTACTATTGTACAACTGACGCATGACCAGTGGATAGGTATATGCAGCAATGACATTGGCCTCAGAAATTCCTCCCATTTGAACCTGCATCAACTTTAAGTCCCAATTCACCCCTGCCACGCCCATGCCATTGTTGCCTTTGGATCCAATCATGCTGCTGACTTGGGTCCCGTGATTGCCATTGGAAGAATTGTCTGTATTGTTGCTCACATTCCAACCATCATAGTCATCAACATATCCATTGTTGTCATCGTCCAAACCATTACCTGCAATCTCATTGACATTGACCCAATGGTTGGGAAGAATATCTTCCTGATCCCATTTCGCACCTTGCGTTTCAATAATACAAGCGACAATCTCATCTCCCAATGGAGTCAAACCACCAGTTGTAATATCCCAAGCCAATTCACTATCGATGTCATTGTCCTGTGCATCAATGTGGTGCCATTGATTCCCGAAAATGGGGTCATTAGGTGTCAATCGATCTTCAATCAAATGATTAAACTGAGCCGCTTGAACTTGTGGTAAACTTTGACAATAACGCAAAATCTCTTCCTCACTCACTCCATCCCATTCCCATCGAAACAAATGAATGCGCATGGGCGTTGATACCTGTTCTCTCCAATGGAAATTTAAAAAATTGCCAAAATGATTGTTGACTGATAAGACAATATCATCAGCCTTGGCACCCTCAATCAATTGGATTAAAATCTCTTTTTGTACATGATCCTGCCCAGTCATGGGAAGGACAATGAAACACATGATTACAAACAATACTTTTTTCATTGTTGGATAAATATTCTTTTTACTCGGTTTGATATTCCTGTCAAAATTTCATAAGAAATGGTTCCACACCACGCCGCCACCTCATGCAAATGGATATTTTTTCCAAATATCTCCACCTCATCACCTTCCTTCACATTCAATCCTGTTACATCTACCATGGTCATGTCCATGCAAACACGACCCAATATGGGGCAGCGCTTTCCATTGATCCATACACTTCCTTTGCCATTGCTCAAGATCCTGGGCAATCCATCCGCATATCCGACAGGCAAAACAGCCAGTTGAATAGAACTTGAATGTACCTCACTTCTCCCATATCCAATTGATTCTCCGAGTTTAACTTGTTTCACTTGAGAGATGTGGGTCTTCCAAACACATGTTGTCTTTAAATGCAACTGACGTTCTTGATTGGAGCTTGAACCATAAAGTCCAATACCCAACCTTACCATGTCCAATTGCGCTTCTGGCCAGCGCTCAATGGCGCCTGAATTGGCCGCGTGTGCGATTACAGCGGGATTCAAGGCTTTGGCTTTCAACACAACGGCTTCAAACTTTCTCAATTGCTCACGGGTAAAATCATCGTGTTGCTCATCTTCAGAAGCCGCCAAATGGGTCAATACAGAAAGCAATTGTATGTCACTTCTTGCCTCAATCATTTCAGTAACAATTTCCCATTCATATGGTTCAATACCCAATCGGCGCATGCCCGTATCCACTTTGACATGAATGCCCAATACCTTGGTTGGATCAACCAAGTCCTTTTGATGGAGCATCGCACGAAACGAATCCAAAGAATACACTTCTGGTTCTAGGTTAAAATCCAATAAGGCCTTAACGCTTTGCTGCTCTGGGTTCATGATCATGATGGGCAATGATATGCCTGCTTGGCGCAAGGCCACCCCTTCATCAACATAGGCTACCCCAATATAATCAACATGCTGAAAAACCTGAGATTGAGCAATACCAATGGCTCCCAGACCATATGCATCAGCCTTTATCATCACCATCATCTTCACGTGTGGTTGTAATAAAGAACGATAATGATTTAGATTGTGCTGCACAGCCTCTAAATTAATCTCCAATCTGGTCAAGTGATTTTTGGCTTGCAATCGGTAAACGATTTCTTCAAACTTACTCCTCCGAGCACCTTTGATCAAAACTATTGAACGCGCCCATGACTGCTCTTCTACTTTGTTTAAAAATTCAACAACATCACCATATACATCTGCACCCATGGGTGAGATGCTTTTCCACTGGGTACCAATCAAAATCACACGACTCCATGGATAAGCCTGATACTCGTTTTGAATCGATTCATATTGCTGAAAATCTCCCTGAGAAATATCAGACAATATTAAAACGTGAGGATGGTCCTTTTGCAATCGCCACACATCTTGCATGGCCAATTTCAATGAAGATACATCAAAAGAATAAGCGTCGTTAATCAAAACAGATTCATCAATTCCTTCCAACTGCTCCATTCTCATGTCTAGTGCAGAGAGAGACCCAACACCAGCCACTGCATGCTCAACAGGAACACCCAGGTGCAAAGCTGTAACCAATGCCGTCATGGCATTGCCCGTTTCAATATCTGAGACAAAGGGAAATGTTACAGTAAATTTTTGACCCGTCCATTCCACATCTGCTTGACGCAATGATGCCGATTGAATCCATTTCACTTTCCACTTACAAGCATCACCCTGCCCCCATTGCAAAGACATTTCGCTCATGGGCTCCATTTCTGGAGAAATCACAGGTATTGCATTTTGAAACAACTTCATCTTCTCAGAGCGCAATGCGCCTTGATGGGGAAAATTAATCAAATGCGCATGACCCAAGTGTGTAAAAACACCTAATGTGGGTTGAATCATTTCCTGCAAACTATCCATTTCATCGGGCATTGATATACCTGCCTCAATAATGGCCAACTGATGTTGTTCATTGATCTGCAACAATGACAATGCAACGCCCAACTGTGAATTATAGCTTCTGGGACTTCTGCAAATATTAAAATGTGCACTGCACAATTGATTCAACCACTCCTTGACCATGGTCTTGCCATTGCTTCCGGTAATGCCAACCACTGGAATACTAAATCGCTCCCGATGATGGCGGGCTAGCAATTGCAAAGCTGCTACAACATCCTTCACTACGATTTGTGCGCATGACACACCCTCCATTTCTCGTTGCACTACAGCACAAATTAATCCTTTATCCGCAGCCAACTTGACGTAATCATGACCATCCGCTAAATCAGTAGCAATGGCAAAAAATAAAGTTCTATTTGGAAGACCAATATTTCTGGTGTCAATAGAAAATTCTGTAATTATCCCCTGATCATTGCCGATGATGGGAACATTCAATATTTTGGCAATTTCAACAAGGGTATAACCCATCATGACTCATTGGACTTTTTGTTCTTCATGCGTTCCTGAAAAGCTTGTCTGGACAAAGGAACATACTTATCCTTCTCACCCAATTGCACCAAGCTTTCCTCATCCGAAAAACGGTAAGAGTGATGGGCAAGATCTCCCGTATCCACACAAATGGCATGCACCTTAGTAACGTATTCCGCAATGGCCAAAAGATGGGGCATGGGGCCAAAAGGTCGGCCCAAATAATCCATGTCCAAACCTGCAACAATTACCCTAATCCCGGCATTGGCCAAGTGATTGCATACCTCTACAATTCCCTCATCAAAAAACTGCGCTTCATCAATGCCTACTACATCCACATCAGAAGC
>CAMCTV010000062.1 GCA_945878635.1 Chryseobacterium gleum
GTAAGTTCCGTTATATTGACAATGCGCCACTTGGAATTTCATAGATGCAGCATTGGTTGGAACTGAAAATGCAGGCATAACAAATTCATCCACCTCTCCTTCTGCATTATAATTGTAGCAATCGTACTTCAACATGCCATTGCCGCCAATTGAAACCCTTTCCCAAGTGGTGGCATTATCTGAATTGGACAATTGCCAATTGGAATAAGGGAAATTGGCCATCGCAATATCATTGTTGTATGGCAAAGCAGCCGCAGAGGCATTGTCCACAAAGGTAATTGAAACTGAAGTAGAATTGTTGCTGGCGTTCTCATCTGTGCCATTATTGGGATTAACCACAGTGATGGTGATGGTATTGTTTCCTGATGCAAGTGTTAATGCAGGCAAATTGACATTGGAGGATGCGCCTTGAGACAAGTTACCACTCCAGCTATAAGTCGACACGGTTCCTCCATTGATTTGGTATTGAATACCACAAGATGTAAGGTTCTGCAGACCGTTATTAGTTAAAGACACAACGGGTGAAACGCTGTTGTTACATGATACAACAGGAACATTGACAACTCCACCAACAGCTGCATCCAAATTGGCTTGGACAAATCCTTCCGGATATCCATCAACGACCAACATACCTGTATTTCCGGGATCCAACCATTCCTTTAATCTTGCAGCAGCAGTCGCACCATTATCCCAAGACACGCCAAATCTACCGTAAGAATCTCCCTGCCCATTTTCTACATTTCCATTGCAAGCAGAACCTCCGCCATACAACTGTCCGATGATTCGGTGATTTTGATCAAACAAAGGTGAACCTGAAGATCCAGGCTCAGTAATTCCATCATCCCATTGGCCAACATCCCATGTTTGTGCACCACCCCAAGCACCTTGTGTGAGGGGATCATTCTCAAATGAGATTTTCTTCAAATCTCCACTTGGATGATGAATACCTACGGCCGAACTTACTGTATTGGCATCAGAAGCGTCCCAACCTGAATACTGCACATTATAATTTGCAGGAGGAACTGAATTCAACTCCAACAAGCAGAAATCACTTCCTGCATTCTTTGCTCTTAAAACACTTCCTGAAACCGTTTGGTTGGTAGGCCCTGTATTTCCGGTGCATCCTGTTGTCTCGTGATTAAAAACAAAAACCCAACTTCCAACATTTGCAGCGTAGCAGTGATTGGCGGTCAAGAAATAAGGCGTTCCATCATTTGCCGTGTTGTTCACCAAAGCGCCAGTGCATGAGGAAAAGCCGCCATCCACAATCAACGCAACCGACTTCTTCTCGATTTGCCAGTCCGCCCCTACAGCGCAGTTCACATTGTTATTGCAATTTCCACTGGTACCATAAGGACCCCTTTGCGCCAAATCATCCGAAAGATGGCTGCTCAATACAGTGCGGTATCCATGTACGATTGTACCCAATGACAACTGAACCTCATGCATCCTTGATATTGGAACCGACAATTCAATTACGGCTTGGTCATCATGAATCAGTGTTGTGCCCAACACTTGCGCTTGTGAATTGTTCTTCTCTGTTATTCTACCAATGAACTCATCCCTTGTTCCTGACCAAATGAACATCTCGGAACCTTTTACCAAGTAAAATTGATTGAAGATATAATTGATCGATTTTGCCCCATCGCATTTCACCCCTAAGAACCAAGTTGCTTTATTGTTGGCATAATCAAAGATCCATATACCACTATTCTGTAAATTATAATTTACGTTGTATTCAATACCAAAACGATAAGGTGCAGATTTATCGAGGTCTGTTAATGCATCCTCCATATGAACCACTGCCATATCGGGTGCTGCGGTTTGAACAAATGGTATGATGGATGGGACCTCTTTCATCTGCCATCTTTGGGGTTCACCACCAAATGTTACTTGAGCCTCCACCGGAGTTAGTTGAAGCAAACCACCAACCAAAAGGGAAGGGATAAATTTTCTTTTCATATCAATAATTTGATGCAATATAAAAAACCATTGGCATTGATTTTCGTTTTTAATTCTCGAAATGATTTTTCTCAGCAAAAAAAAACTGCACCAAGTGGTACAGTTTCAAAAATGCTTTTGTTAATTCTGTTTATTGCTTGCTAAAACGAGTAACCACATTTACGTTCTGATTTTTTAATTCAATAAAATACATTCCAGAAGAAAGACTTGCGATATCAAGAGCATAATTAATTTGCCCTTGATTCCATTGACCTTGGTTAACCAATTTACCTTCTGCAGAATAAATATGGAATTGAAGATAATCTCCTTCGTTCCATTCCAAACCTTGAACAAAAACATTAATACTTTGAGATGCAGGATTGGGATATACTTTAACTGCTGCAGTTGACAATACCATACCAGGATTCTCTTCTTGAGGATTATTGTCATTGTACATACATGATCCATCATCTTCTGTTGCATCAGCCATATAGTTCAATGCTGTAGAATCCATACAACCCATGATTGCAGCGCCGCAATTGGAAAGAATACTGTACATACCTTCTTGCTCGCTTCCCCAGTTCAAACCACCATAAAATTCTCCGTATCCCAAACTGTTGGCGATGAATACATAACCACCATTCCATCCATCTCCCCAACTATCCTCCATACTAATGGTATAGCAATCTGGCGTCAAGCAAGCAAAAGAGGTTGATGTTGAGTTATTCATTTCTCCATCAAAGCTGAAAACTACATCTCCACTTGAATTGATTATTTCGAAAGACATTTCATCCGCCCAAAATCCCGTAGTCGCGACGATGTAAGACCAACCATACTGACAATCTTGGCTGTACACGCAAGAGCTATCAGCGACAGTTGCCGCAGGATTGTAATTCATTGAAGTAGGGTCCACACAACCTTCAATACTTAATGAACATCCAGCTGAGTTAATAGACAGCATCATTTCAGAAGAGTTTCCTGAGGCTAGGTATGGAGAAGCAATTGAATCAGACATGCCATTCATGTAAATGTTCAATGTTGTATTCTCCCATCCATCACCAAAATTATCACTTAAAGCAGCATAATAACAACCATCATTCAAGCAAGCATAAGAATCAGCATACCCGCCTGAATATGCCAAATAATTACCATACTCATCATACAAAGAAATGGAGCATTCATAGGCAAAAACATCACCACTCCAATCAAAGTACAACATGTTCATGTTTCCGCAGGCATCAGCCATTATACATGAACCATCATTGTATGTCGCTTCAGAATTGTAATTCAAAGCATTCATTTGCGTGCAACCGTAAACCGGATAAATACAAGAACCATCATTGACGTCCACATCTGCGTTGTAATTAACAGCAAAGGGATCATTGCAACCATAAGTAACTTCATTGCCACAAGAACCATCAACACTGAATATGTCAGTTTCGATAGAAAGAGAAGCATCCAAACTCTCATGAATAACTTGAACACCTCCAACGTTAATCCAAAAATAGCCATTGTACCAACCTGCATTACCTGCATTATTTGTCATAACTGCTGTGTAACACATGTTGGGATCTAAACAAACATCAGTGTTGTATATGGCAACATTTCCCAATACCGGTGAAGAGAAAACAATTACATCGTTCGAATCTACAATGGATAAACTTACCTCATTTCCGTTTCCAAAAGTGCAAATGTACAAGTGCGCATTGGCTCCTCCATTGCAATAGACACAACTGCTATCTAACACATCAGCGTTGGGATTGAAATTGATCGCGTATGCATCAGTGCATCCACCATACAAACAACTTCCATCATTGATGTCTGCTCCAGGATTAAAGTTGGCAGCAGTGGCGTCTGTACAACCATATTCAATGGAGGTTGTTGTGCAAGCTGATGTGTTTATGGCCAGATTAAACATCAAATCTGAACCTGAAGCCAAAGTGCCGGAAAACATGACTACTGAATCAACAGCAATGGATATTGAAGCACCATTCCACCCATCACCAAAAGTATCATGCAGATGAACAGTGTAGCATCCATCAGATAGACATGCTGCATCAAAATAATTACCACTATTTTGAAAAGTACTGCTTTGCATGGAGAATTCACCTTGATCATTGAAAATAAACCATTGCACCTCATTTCCAAAAATGGAGGTCGTTGTATTCACACTAACATGATTCAATCCATCAGGACAAGACGTTTGGGCCACAGATGATTGTGAGTAGCCAAAAAACAAATACAAAATAAAAATCAGAAAAAGATTCTTTTTCATTGGCTTAGTTTATTGAGTTCGAAACTAAATGAAAATTATTAAACAAAATCAGAAAAACCTGTTTTTAACATTTAAAGTTCTAACCAAGACATGGCACCACTGCCAATCAATCGAAAATCTGATTCATTTACTTTTTGATAAAAGGCTACGAACTGACCTTCTGCGATAGCCCGTTGAGGCTTATCAAAACAGAAAATAACTCCCCAATCGGAAATCCAAATGGTGGCTTGCTCCAATGTTTGCCGATAACGAACCTGAGCCCAAACATGCTGACCGGAATGCAACTCATCGGCATTCAATAAGTGCAAATCCTTTTTTTGAACCAATACACAGGGGTTATACAAAGCACGATGATGTTCCCCTTGTCCTACATAAACGGTATTGCTTTTTGTATCTGTATGCAAAATAAACAAGGGCTGAGCAAAACCTCCGATGTTGAGCCCTTTGCGCTGACCCACAGTATAGTAATGAGCTCCTTGATGTTTCCCTATCCATTTCCCCTTTATAGCATTCCAATCTCTTGCTGAAACCCTTTTGATCATCAAATCCCAATTACCAGAAGCAGCGTTCGATTGATCTTCTTCATGATCAAAGTCTTTTTCTTCCAACAAAATAACGTTTCCTTCTTTGGGCTTTAATTGTTGTTGCAAAAAATCAGGCAATCTAACTTTGCCGACAAAACAAAGGCCTTGAGAATCTTTTTTGGCTGCAGTGGGCAATCCAATCTCCGCGGCAATATTGCGTACAGCTGACTTTTCCAAATGACCAATTGGAAAAAGCGCCTTGGACATTTGTTCTTGCGAAATTTGTGATAAAAAATAACTTTGGTCTTTATTCACGTCCAGACCATTCAACAATTCAAATTGTTGGGTATGTTCATTCCATTGTTTTCTGCAGTAGTGACCCGTAGCGACAAAATCTGCCCCTAGCTGTTCCGCAGCTTTGAGAAATACATCAAATTTAATTTCACGATTGCAGAGAATATCCGGATTGGGCGTGCGGCCAGCGGCGTACTCATGAAACATGTAATCCACAATACGTTCTTTGTATGCCTTACTCAAATCCAACACTTGAAAAGGAATACCCAGATGCTGCGCAACAAGCATTGCGTCATTGCTGTCATCAATCCAAGGACATTCATTATTGATCACTACAGACTCATCATGCCAATTGCGCATGAAAATACCCACCACATCATAATCTTGCTGCAATAACAAATGCGCTGCTACACTAGAATCAACACCTCCAGACAATCCAACAACGACTCGCTTTTTTGACATTGCACAAAAATAACAGATAAATTTCATTTGCATAAGGCAACCATCAATAAGATTTTCGTCACTACCTTAGTGAAGTGCCAGAAACACGCATCATTTTGGATTTAGTCTCGGGAAGTATCCGAGGAGAACATCGTTCGCAAGAACTGATATACAAAATGTTTGCGGGAAAAATGAAGGTGGTTTGCATACGTTATTTGAAATCAAGAGAAGACGCTGAAGATGTTTTGCAAGAAGGATTTATTAAAATTTTCAATATACTTCCCCAGTACTCAGGCAGCGGATCTTTCGAAGGTTGGATGAGACGTATTTTCGTCAATCTCTGCATCGATATCATTAGAAAAAATAAGAAAATTTCTTTTGTATTGGATGACAGAATGGAGATTGCCGATGAAGAAACCGCTTTGACTCCAGAAGATCCGGCCATGCCCGATTTCACACCAGAAGATGTGCTATTGGCTATGGAAACATTAACACCCGTTTACAGAATGGTATTTAACTTAATTGCATTTGAAGATTATTCACACCAAGAAGTTTCTGAGAAATTGGGAATCTCCGTTGGAACGAGTAAAAGCAATTATTTCAAAGCCAAAAAAAATATTCAACGCATCTTGATCAATCAGAACCCCAAGGAAAATGAGCGAAAAGCAATTTGAAGAGCAATTAAAAAAGAAATTTGAGGATTACGAAATCCTTGTAACACCCAATGTTTGGCAGAACGTAGCCAAAGGTGTTGGCGGCAAGTCTACATTGATAACAGCCTCTTACAAGTGGCTAATTGCGGGTATGATCGTCGGCGGAGGTGCCATTGGCATCTATCTCACCATGACACGAGTCAGTCATCCATCTGAACTGACCAATACGGAAGATCAAAAAGATAAAACATCTTTGGATTTTCAGGACAGTCCAAAGAATGGTGAATCTAATTCTTCAGTACAATTAAATAGCGTTGGTGATTCAGAGGGGCAAACCATTACTAATCTTGCAAATTCTTCTGTTGAAGTAAGAGATCATAATAAGGGCAATGCAGGATTGCAAGGCAACAATGTGGAAAAGATGGTCTCCTCCAAGGAGAGCCCAATTGAATCCAGCACTTTTTCCACGGCTAAGACGCATTGTGTTGGTGCTGAGGTATCCTTCAATTCACCATCTACGCCCGATGATGTTAGCTTTTTGTGGAATTTCGGGGATGGTAGCTTTAGCAATGAATCCAACCCCAAACACAAGTATTTGAATCCGGGAACTTACGTTGTATCACTTTCTGTATCTGGTCACAAAAGTGCCCAAATCAATACAATGAACATGAGTGATACAATCAATATCCTCACCACTCCTAAGGCGGACTTTGATTGGACATTTGACAACGTAGAATCCGGAAAACCTGTTGTATCTATTGACAACAACAGTGAAGCTGCCATTGGATTTGAATGGAATTTTCATGATGGTAAAAAGAGCAATGAATTTAAACCCAATAAAGCAATCAATGCCAACGGTAAATTCCCCATATCCATCACGGCCATTCATGAGAACGGATGCAAGGATACCAAAATAAAATATGTTAGCATTAACGATAATGCTCAATTGCAAGCTTCCCCTCAAACATTGGCTGGTGAAGGATTTATGCCTGAGTCATTGAAAGATTTGAAAGGAAGTTTTGTTATGTCCGTCTACGATAATGGTAAAAAGATTTTCGAGACCAAAACCATCAAGCGTCCATGGACTGGCATCGATGCCAATGGCCGCTACCATGAAGTCAACAAACAATACACATGGATCATCATCACAAAAGAGAACAACAACGGAGCTTCTAATTATTACTCTGGAAAAGTATTGCTGAAACCTTAACCAAACCCTATATATCTATCTAGTAAGAAAAGTGGAGCCTCGGCTCCCTTTTTTTTTAACGTTAGTGCAACTTTTAATGTGCTATATTTGTCTACATAGGTGTAACATGTACTTACTACAGTTCAAGTGAAAATGAGAAAAATATTATTCGTTATTTCCGTTGTTCTAATTTACAACAACATTTGGAGTCAATCTCAAGTGGTATTTGACGTTGGGTCAAATAATCAAACATTCACAGTTTGTGACCCTGCTGTCGGGGAAACCACTGGTATTGTAGCATCCGGGGGGAATTCAAATCCAACTTACAGTAACGGTGAAAATGTCACAGTAACGTTTTGCCCATTCGTTGCAGGTGATGCCGTTACAGCAACATTCACAATATTCAACTTATCTACTGTGGATACACAACCGGGAAATGGAAATAATTCTGATCAAATGTTTGTTTTTGACGGTCCCAATACCGGCTCTCCTACATTGGGGAATTATGGAGGCAATGGTCTTCAAGGAACCAACATTTCAGCTACAATAACGAATACCACCGGTTGCCTGACCTTCCAGTTTGTCGCGAATGATCAAGGAACAGGTACATTTTCTGGAGCTGTCGCTTGCTCTACGCCATGCGATCCTCCATTAGCGGGAGGAATTATCCTCAATGGAGAAAACGGTGCTACTGATTTCATCAAAGTTTGTATCGGCGAAGAGATTCAGTTTCAAGAAACCGATTCTGATGCTGCTACAGGTTACAACTTGATTGGTTACAATTGGGATTTTATGGATGGCAACAGCGCAGTTGGCACCGATAACGGAATTGTCTCTCACGCTTGGACCCAAGAAGGACAGTATTTTGTTCAATTGTTTGTGCAAGACGACAATACAGATAATGTTTGTACCAATACCAACTTTATTTCTTTGGAAGTTTTAGTAGCTCCTC
This sequence comes from Chryseobacterium gleum, assembly GCA_945878635.1. Classification (GTDB taxonomy): domain Bacteria; phylum Bacteroidota; class Bacteroidia; order Flavobacteriales_D; family Sanyastnellaceae; genus CAMCTV01. The sequence continues at coordinate 8,270 of CAMCTV010000062.1, forward strand.
AACCACAATTTATCAATTTCCAAGAGGACGTTGAAATCTGCGTAGGCGAAGACGTGAGCTTCACAGCTCAGCCGGATATATACGAAGTAACGTGGTCGGGATTCAACGGATCACAAGAAATTGAAGATGGCTGTTTTTTAGATACGCAATTGGGCGTTGCTCAAGATGTTGAAATTTATCAAACAGGGTTTTTAGCAGGAACCATCATTGAGGATACCACAGATATCTTGGACGTTTGTTTCGAAATGGAACACAGTTTCATTGGTGATTTCGTAGTCCTTCTGACCTGCCCAAATGGACAGAGCATGATATTTCACCAACAAGGTGGAGGTGGTGTCAATTTAGGAGAACCCAATCCTGCGACAAACATGTCAGATTTCCCTTGCAACGACCCTGCTGTAATTGGCGTTCCTTACGAGTACTGCTTTGCTCCGGGTCAAAATCAAACTTGGGTTGAAGCATCTGCTGGATTGGCAAGCGGCACCATGCCCGCAGGAACTTATCAACCTGTACAACCCTTTGAAAACCTAGTAGGATGCCCCGCAAATGGAATTTGGACTTTGACTATCGTTGACAATTGGGCGGCAGATGATGGGCAAGTATATTCATTCTCTTTGAATTTGAACCCTGACTTTTATCCTCCAGTAACTGAATTTACCCCTGATATTGGTATTGATGCTAATCAAAGTTTTTGGAACCTAGGCTCCTTGCCCAGTTACGCCACCATCAATGACAGCAATGCAGATCAAATTTTAATTGAACCCACCACTGCTGGCTTTGATGTATTTACTTACACAGTAGTGGATGATTTTGGATGCACCAACAGTACCTCGTTCACTGTAACTACTTTTGAAGCTTTGCAAGTAACTGCTGGTCCTGATTTGCAATATGCTTGCGGCAACTTAACCTTACAAGGCGGATTTATTGGTGTTCCCTCATGCACAGAATGTGTTGACAATTATAACATTCCTTATTTTGCCAACACGTATTTAACTGAAACCTACTGTCCAGATGCCAATGACGGAACCTTAATGGCCATTACTGTTGCTGGAACAGTAGAAACCTGTTGTGATTTATTTCAGGTTTACGACGGGCCAGACGCAACATTTCCAGTTTTGTTCTCATGGGGACAGGGAATTGCCCTTCCCGCAACGATGAACCCTCCACAACAATTCGTGTCTACAGATCCAAGTGGTTGTATCACTTACTCTATCGATCCTGACATCAGCGTACAACCTGTTATTACGCTTACTGTTAGCGCTTTTGACCCCACGGGTGTGGAAATTGGTGGAGGACCAGACTATACTTTTGAATGGACGCCTGCCTCTTTCCTAGATGACCCGAGCGCTATTCAACCTTCAGCTTCAAACGTAACACAAGCCACAACATATACATTGGTTGGGTATCCAACTGGACACGCAGCTTGCGCGTCAACTGATCAAATGGATATTACCATCAGCCCACTGGGAGATCCTGGATTAAGCGCTGCTCCGCCTACCTTCTGTGACAACTTAGCTGCCCCAATCAATATATTTAACTTACTTGGTGGTAACCCATCCAATGTAAATGATTCGTGGATCATGCCCGATGGAACTACTTTTGCAGGTATATCCACTGACTTAACCTTTGATGTAACCACCGCTTCGCCAGCTGATGCAACATATCCAACCTATGTTTTCACGCACGAAGTAAGTTTGGGAACTTGTTCTACGCAAGCTACCGTAACCATTGACGTTTCAGAACCACTTACCGCTACTGTGAGTGCTGATCATGAAATATGTGATGATGCTGAGACAGATTTGGAAGTATTGACAACCAACGAAGGTTTAGCCCCATATTTCTACCAATGGGCTTTCAGTGGAACCAACATTGCAGGTGTAGAAGATCTTATGTCTTACGCGCCCAATGCAACTGGTGATTATTGCGTTACCATAACCGATGCATGTAACCACAACATTCAGCCTTGTGTGCACATCGACGTTAGACCAAAAGCACCTGTTACGATTGATGCTTTGACTACAACGGCTTGTTGGCCAGATCCATTCAATTTGAGTATAACAACTGACCCCGCTCTTTACCAAGATTCATACTGGGAGATCAGCAGTGGCCAAACCTTTATGAACATGCCCAACCTCAATCTTCAAATGGAAAATCCTGGGACCTATGATGTCAGTTTGACCTTGGAAGATGATTTGGGTTGTATCTACGACACCATCATTTATAACTATTTTGAATCTTATGCTCCCCCTACTGCAGGATGGTTGGCTAGTGAAGATGAAGTTAGTTCATTTGACCCATTGGTTTCATTTACCAACATGACTGAAGGTGATATCGTTTCTTACAGCTGGACTTTTGACAACGCCAATGACCAATTCTTTTCTGAAGAATATGAGCCAACGTTTACCTTTCCTTTCGGCATAGGAGGCAACTATGAGGTAGAGCTGCAAGTTGTGGATGTCAATGGTTGTATCAGTGTTGCAACTGGTAACATTGAGGTTCAAGAACCGTTTTTATTCTTCATCCCCACCGGGTTCACGCCCAATGGTGACAACATCAACGATGCTCTTCAAATTGTCAGCAATGATTTGGATGAAACTGTTTTTGAAATGACCATCTTCAATCGTTGGGGTCAAACAGTGTTTCATACCAACGATCCCAATATGCCTTGGATGGGGCAACAAATGGATAGTCAATACTTTGTTCCCAATGGCGCTTACATGTGGAATGCGACTGTGCGATCAAAAGCCACTGGTGAGAAAAAAGAAATCACTGGTACCATCACCATTACACGATAAAGAACTTCTTCTAGAAACAAAAAAGGGAAGCCCATCGCTTCCCTTTTTTTATATGTCCTCTTTGATTACATCTTTTCCGGCATCTGAATTCCCAACAATGACATACTGCTTTGGATGCACTTACCTGTCAATGATGTTAAATTCAACCTAAAAGAGCGCACATCCGCATTCTCCTCTCTGAGGATATTGCAATGTTGGTAGAATACATTAAATGTCTTTGTCAACTCATAAGCAAATGCTGCCATCACAGACGGGTCATATTTCTTGGCGGACTCTGACAAAAACTGAGGATAAGCAAACAACAATTTAATCAAATTCCTTTCCTCACCGCCCATCTCTACCTCACCATTAATTACCAAATCAACACCCTTAATCCAATTGGCCTTTCTTAAAATGGCCTGGGTTCTGACATAACCATACTGAATAAACGGCCCTGTGTTGCCATTAAAATCAATACTTTCTTGGGGGTTGAACATCATGTTTTTCTTTGGATCAACACGCATTAGGAAATACTTCAATGCGGCCATTCCAATTTTATGGTAAGTCAAATCTTTCTCCTCTGTCGTCAATCCGTCCAATTTCCCTTGCTCTTCAGCCATCAACCTAGATTCATCCTTCATGCTTTCCATGAGTTCATCTGCATCCACCACTGTGCCTTCCCTACTTTTCATCTTGCCCTCAGGCAACTCCACCATTCCATAGCTCAAATGATGGCAAGCAT
>CAMCTV010000063.1 GCA_945878635.1 Chryseobacterium gleum
CGCCATTCGACCAAACAATAGATGGCGTTCCGATTGGACTGCTTGCTGTAGCCACAATATCAATGGTTTGACCTGGACAAATTGAAGTTGCGCCATTGCTTGAAATGCTCACCGTTGGGTAATCAAAACAAGGAGTCTCAATATAATGAGTATAAGCATCAACCGCTGGATTGGTTACCACTTGCGTACCGCCCGCTGGCCAATGAATTACAGCGTAATCAACAGCTGTATTGCTTCCAATTCCAAAAACCAAAATATTGGAATTGGTAATACCGTAGGATACACCCGTCCGAATTTCACGAATCTGAGTACCCCAAGGGCCATGAATTTCAACCAAAGCTCCCACTGCATTGTTATTGGAAATTGTACCTTCCAAATCAAATCCAACCCAGTGATTACCGTTGGGTTGACTTAACCACAGAATATCGTTCTGATTGGATGGTGTTACATATCCATTTGCGTTTCCATAATTGGCATAGATATCAGTAAAACCATCATTATTCAAATCGCCCAATCCATATCCATGCATGGTTTGAGGATTGGCAATCAGATTATTCATTTGAGTAAAGGTGTTGTTTCCGTTGTTGTGGTAGTAACCAAAACTTCCTCCAGCATACAAAACATCTAAATAACCATCATTGTCAAAGTCAGCCAACTGACCCTGCATGAAAAATCCTTGTGTAGTAAGACCCGCAGATTGAGAAATATCCGTGAAATATCCCAACCCATTGTTTTCATAGATGCGGATACCACCAGAGTGAGTGGTCATGAAGCAATCAAAATCACCATCATTATCGATGTCACCAAAAGTAGCTGTCCATGATTGTTGTAAATTAACCAATCCTTTAGCAGCAGCATCATCGGTATATACATTGTTTCCATCATTAACAAAAAGCAAATTGGTACGACGGGGATCCAAAGGGTCATTGGAAGCTTGACGACACTTGGCCACCAACAAATCCATATCACCATCACGATCAAAATCGCTGAATTCACTTCCATAATTTCCGGACATCAAAGGATCGTTGGTTCCTGGATAATTCCCTTGATACAAATTGTAATTGATCAACGTTTGATCTGGCATCATGTTTCCAGCTCCGTCATTGCGGAACATGAATGATGGGCCATCGTCATGGCAAGCAAAGGCGTCCAACCAGCCATCATTATCAATATCACCAAACAAACATGCCTGCATAAATATACTTGCATTGTTATTTGTAGTCATGACTGCATTTCCATTGGCGTCGATATTGTAAAAATGAACGCCATCATAATTTCCACCACACATCACATCGCCAAATCCATCATTGTCATAATCACCAACGGTCATACCCCATTGGGCTTGACCCAAGGGCGAAGTAGCGGTGTTGACTTGAGTAAAGGAACCGTTGGGCTGTTGGAATAATATGCGCAACGTTGTACTTTGATCCATCACAACAATGTCGTTCAGACCATCGCTATTCATGTCCCAAACTCCCGTAACACCCCCTGAATAATATTGCCCAGGAAGAGTTCCCTGCACAAAGGTTTGAGCCATCAACGTTGTCATACTTAACAACAAGGCACCAATCATGTAAATTTTTTTCATTCTTAATTTTTTGGTTTTATTTTCTTGCTCACGCAAAATAGCACTGAAAGCCAAGAAACAAAACGATTTTAACGTTTTTCTCTGCTTTGGCACAATTTTTAGAAAAACTTCTTAAATTTCGAACATGAAAAACATTCTTTTTTTAACGCTCTCAACATTTTTGTTGTTGACCGCATGTACTTCAAACAAATTCTTGGGGTCAAAAGTCAAAGAACCTTTTACAGGGGAAAAATATGAGAGCAACAACCGCTATTTCCGCGGAGTAGGAAAAGGGGAAAGTAGAGATCAAAACATTTCCGAAAGCAAAGCAGATCTGCAAGCAAAAAAAGAATTGGCTCAGCAAATGAGCACCACCATCAAAGCCTTAACAGATCAGCATGTAAGTGAAACGGAAGTGGGACAAGCCTCCGAAATAACAGAGAAGTTCGAATCCTTAATCAGAGAGGTTACCAATACCAAATTGTCCGACTTGAGAAAAATGGGGCAAGAGCAATACAAAAACGCTGAAGGCAATTACACCACGTATGTTGCTTATGAAATTCACAAGAAGCACATGTACCGTTATCTAAAACAACAAGCCAAGCTGAATCAAAAACTCAATGATGCAGAGCGAAAAATAATTGAAGAAATCATTGATGAGGAATTAAAAAAAGCAGAGGCTCTCGGAGATTAATCGCCACTGAAATCACCTCACTTTAAACGCTAAATACAGACTCCGGTTGAACTGTAAGTTGCCCCGAGGGTGTCAGATAGGCTTTCTAAAAATACAGAGATAATAAAATTCATAGACCTGATGAACGGTCACATCTTTGATTTCCTTGGGTAAAAACTCACTAGGACAATGGTGAATGAGATTATGCGAACTTAACACTTTAGAAAAGTATTGTCGTTCTATCCATGTTGCTTTATCATACAATTGTTCATCTAAAAAAACGCCATAGCCACCAGGTTTTAAAACCCTCGTCATTTCATGCAATGCCAATTCGATGTTGGTATAACCGTTGATAGCTCCATAATTGGTTACAACATCAAACGACTCATTGGCAAAAGGCAACCGTGTGGCATCTCCAATCACCAAGTCCATTGGAATTTGCTGGTTCTTTGCAGTTGCCTGCAATTGACGAAGCATGGTTTCCGACAAATCAAACCCCGTTAATTCAGCGTTCATCTTAGTCCACCCATGTCTAAGCAATGAATTACCTGTACCGGTAGACACATCCAATAACCTCAATTGTTTGTTTTGACTTTTAAGCTGCTCTTGCAACTTTGCATGAATTCCTGCAAATGAACTGGAATAAACATACTTATCTCTTTCCAAGCTCAATTTTGCAGGAATTGCCGTCCAAAGCAAATGAAAAAAATGCACGTGTTTGATCAAAAACAAACTGAGCACTGCAAAAATTGAGAAACCAAATAGCGCAAGGGGAAAATTAAAATTAAAAATTGAAAAATTCAATGCCAAATAAGCTGAACCAAAAAGCGTCAACCAAGTACATACAAAAATAAACCAATCCAATTTTGAGATGGCAAATGGCCTAGCTGGCAATGAAAGCAATGGCATCAATCGTTGATAAAACTTTCCCAATAGACCATTATAGAAATCATCACGCAGCCGTTTATCAGCCCATCCCAATTGATTTTCATCCAATAAAAAAGCAATTTCATTTTTGACTTCAAAATCAACACCACAGCCATCGCAATGGTATGATTGCTTTCCTGCTTTCAAAGCAGAAGAGCATGTGGGGCATTGGTAAAAATTTTGCACGAGCTAAATATACAATTAAAAGTTAGGAAAAATACTTTGCCATGATCTGCTGCATTTTGACGGCCTCTGCTCTCGCCGCGTCTGCAAAATCCAATCCGTTGGAAGCGTATAAAATACTCCTAGATGCATTGATCAACAAACCACCATCAGGAGTCATCCCATATTGAAGGACATCTTCAAGGCTCCCGCCCTGCGCACCAACACCAGGGACTAGTAAAAAGTGATTGGGCACTATTTTTCGCAACTCCATGAATGCACTTGCTTGGGTGGCTCCAACAACGAACATAATGTTCTCGTCATTGCCCCATGCTGCAACTTTACGCAGTACGGTTTGATACAACATCTCATCACCCATTTGTTGCAACTGAAAATCATTTGCTCCTTTATTGGATGTCAAACCCAACACGATAGCCCACTTGTCCTCAAAACCTAAAAAAGGAGTAACACTATCCTCCCCCATATATGGAGCAATCGTAACCCCATCGCAAGCATACGTTTCAAAAAACGTTTGAGCGTAATACTTGCTTGTGTTACCGATATCACCGCGCTTGGCATCAGCAACAATGAAATGATCAGTTCCAATATAATTGACCGTTTCCTCAAAAAGCTCCCAACCCTTCTTTCCCAAGCACTCATAAAAAGCCAAGTTGGGTTTGTAAGCAACAGCCAAATCGCGCGTCGCATCAATTATGGCTTTGTTAAATGCCAATGGATCTATTCCTGCTGGAATCAATTTTAAGTCGATATCCAAGCCCACACACAATAGCGATTTACGCTCTTGAATAATCGCTGCCAGTTTTTTTCGGTTCATAATTAATCGTTGTTACCCGCCAATAACTTCTCCGCATTTTCTGCGACTTGTAAGGCTTCTATTATATCTGCAATCTCCCCGTTCATCACTGCGTCCAAATTGTACAAAGTCAAATTGATTCGGTGATCCGTCATGCGTCCTTGAGGAAAATTGTATGTTCTAATTTTGGCTGATCGATCCCCCGTGCTCACCAACGACTTCCTCATTCTTGAGCGCTCTTCATGCCTGCGATTCACCTCAGCTTCAAATATTTTTGTTCGCAACATTTGCATGGCCTTCTCCTGATTCTCATGCTGAGATCGACCTTCCTGGCAAGCAACAATAACACCTGTAGGAGCGTGTGTTAAACGAACTGCAGACTCCGTTTTATTTACGTGTTGACCTCCAGCTCCACTGGCGCGATAAGTATCCCGATGAATATCTGCTGGATTAATGACCACATCAAATTCCTCGGCCTCAGGCATCACAGCAACCGTGGCTGCCGAGGTATGAACTCTTCCTTGCGCCTCCGTTTCTGGTACACGTTGAACGCGATGAACACCACTTTCAAACTTCATTGTACCATACACATCGGCTCCTTGTATTTCAAAAACAACTTCTTTGAAGCCCCCCGCTGTACCCTCACTAATGTTCAGCACCTCATATCTCCAGCCCATATTGGCCACATATCGGGTGTACATTTTGAACAGGTCTCCGGCAAAAATGGCGGCTTCATCTCCTCCTGTCCCCCCCCTGATTTCAACAACACAATTTCGCTCATCTTCAGGGTCCTTTGGTATTAACATAACCTTGATCTCACTCTCCAAAGCATCTATCAATGGTTCTAACTCATCATACTCCATCTGAGCCAACTCCTTCAGTGCTGCATCTTCTTGACTGTATAAAATGTCCTTGGCTCCTTGAAAGTCGTCCTTTGACTTCTTGTACAACCTCCCTTTATCCACAATCTTCTCCAAATCCTTATACTCCTTCATCAATGAAGGGTATCGTTTCATATCTGAAATAACAGAAGGATCTGTTATTAATTTAGAAACCTCAACATACCTATCCTCAATAGCCAATAGGCGCTGCAACAAATCTATCATCAGTCGTTGTATTCAAATATTCCTTTGTCCGTTTCTATGGTCAACTTCTTCCCTTGACTCACCTCAACACGCCCTACAATTTGCGCTTCAATATTCATTGAATGTGCAATCTCAATCATTTCAAGTGCATTGGATTCATCTGTATATATTTCCAAACGGTGTCCCATGTTAAAAACACGATACATCTCTTTCCAATCGGTGTTACTCTCTTGCTGAATCAAATGGAATAAAGTTGGAATGGGCAACAAATTATCTTTGATGATATGCACGTTGTCGATAAAATGCAACACTTTGGTTTGCCCTCCTCCACTGCAATGCACCATACCCTTTACAGATTTTCTATTCCAATCCAAAATCTTTTTCACCAAAGGCGCATAAGTTCTTGTAGGAGACAACACCAATTTACCCGCATCTAATGGGACTCCTGCAATGGGACTTGTCAGTTTTTGTGTACCGGTAAAAACAACTTCAAATGGAATATTCGGATCAAAACACTCTGGATATGAGGTGGCATATTCCTTTGAGAAAACATCATGCCTCGCTGAAGTAAGTCCATTACTGCCCATCCCGCCATTGAACTCCTTCTCATAAGTAGCTTGACCATCAGAGGCAAAACCAACAATAACCTGACCCGCAGAAATATTGGCATTATCAATCACCTCTGACCTTTTGATTCGGGCAACAACGGTACTGTCGACAATAATCGTTCGCACCAAATCTCCTACATCGGCAGTCTCTCCACCAGTGGTTTTTATACCAATTCCATTTTCATTCAGCTCCGCAACAAGTTCCTCTGTCCCTTCAATAATGGCCTTGATCACGTTACCGGGGATTAGCCCCTTATTCCTTCCAATGGTCGAACTCAACAGTATATTTTCAGTTACTCCGACACAAAGGAGGTCATCCAAATTCATAACAACTGCATCCTGTGCAATACCTTTCCAGACAGAAAGATCACCTGTTTCTTTCCAATACAAATAGGCCAAAGAAGATTTTGTTCCTGCGCCATCTGCATGCATCACCAATGCATAATCCTCATCTCCTGTAAGAAAATCGGGGACTATTTTGCAAAAAGCTTTAGGAAAAAGGCCTTTATCAACTTTTGCAATGGCTTCATGCACATCTTCTTTCTTTGCAGAAACTCCCCTAAGTTGGTATCGTTGTGAATCACTCATATTTATTAAAAAAAAGCAGCGGGATTAACCCGCTGCAAAAGTAATATTTATTGATTGCTAATGATGTAAAACTTGCACCAAGTCTTCAACATTAAGGCTTCTTCGCACCTGGTTTTGCACCATTTGTTTTAGCCCCTGTTTTTCCTTTATCTGGAGCGGGTGCAGGTGTAATATCTGGTTTATTGGGATCAAAATCAGTTGCCAAAATACGGAAAACTGTTCTGCGATTCAACTGATGAGCAATTTCCTTGTCCTCATTGGCAGTCAATTGACCAATGAACTCCTCAGTTAAAACATCGCCTGCCTTTAAAGTCGCTTGATCCTTTTTTAAAGTAATGGGTTGAGCTTCGCCCTTACCCAAAGGTACAATTCTACGACCATCAATTCCTTTGGATACCAAATAGTCATAACAAGTCTTGGCACGACCATCTGACAAAGTTTGATTGGCCTCAACACTACCTCTGGCATCAGTGTGTGCTTCCAATTGAATCTTCCAAGTCTTATTCTTTGCCAACAAGTCAAATAAATAATTCAAAGAATCTTGTGAGTTAACGGATTCATTCACCAACAACTCTGTTTTGTTGTATGGATACTGAACCGATGGCATATGATACTCAACATCTTTTTCAATGGGTTGAATAAAATACTCCTTGGCGAAGTTTGTATTCTCTTTTAGATTTCTTGTTGAAAAACGGTCTCCTTGAATTCCAACATAATCCGTTTTGTCCACATCTACCATGTAGGTATTATCCGCGAGAACTTGGGTATTGTCCAAATTGAAAGCACCAGACTTATCTGTTGTCAATTTATACTCAGATCCATCTGTACTTTTAACCATAACATTGGCTCCTTCAACCGGATTACCGGTCTTGTCATCATAAACATATCCCTGCATAGTGAATAAGACTGGAACATCTTTGAATTGGTAAATGTCATCCTTGCCTTTTCCTCCTGGTCTATTGGATGTGAAAAAACCTGCATATTCAACATTATACAATTTCTTGGCACTGCGATCAATGATCAATGCGAAATCATCAGATGATGAATTTATTGGATGTCCCAAATTGGTTGGAGCTGAGAAATTCATATCTTCTCCTTTGCTGGATTTAAAAATATCAAATCCGCCCTGTCCAGGAATGGTATTGGATGAAAAATAAAGCGTGTTATCCTCCATCCATGGGAACATCTCATCACCAACTGTATTGATATTTCCAAGATTCTTTGGCGCTCCCCACTGATCATTCTTCTTGTCATATGAACTATACCACAAATCCATTCCACCCTTTCCTCCTGGTAAATTAGAAGCAAAAATCAAATGTTTGTTGTCTGGCGATAAGCAAGGATGTCCGAAAACAACACTGTCTCCATTGGTCTTATCAAAAACAACTTTGATCGGAACTTCATACTTTTCATTCATCACCTTGGACATTCTAATCTCGCAAGGATGATACTCTCCTGACTCATACTGACAAAAAGTAAAATACATCTCTCCAAAATCCTTTGTATAGCTCACAGGCCCTTCATTGTTATTGGAATTAATAACATTACCCAAAGGCTGTGGCGTTCCAAATTTCCCTTTAGGATCGCGCGTTACACTGAACAAATCCATAAAATCCTCACCTGTTTTGGGGTCGGCACCGCTACCCGCAGACGACTTTCTTGAAGATGACAAAATAAAAACATCCCCGTCCTTACCTTTCTTGGCAGAATAATTCATGGCAAAGTCAAATTCAGGACTGCTGATTTCTCCAACCATTTCGACTTCAATTTTGGACTTCTGGTTTTTTAGATCGGCTGCATTTTGAGCCAATTTAATAGCTTGATTTCCTTTCTCACGGTCACCTCCAGACTCTTGATAGCGTTTGAATTGGGCTACTGCTTCTTCAAACTTCCCTTGCATCTGGTAACACAAACCCCAATTGTAATGCAATTCAGGATTTGTTTTTCCATACATCGCCCTTCCTGACTTATCATACCACTCAATGGCCTCATTGTAGCGGGTCATCATCCTGTAGCACTCTCCCACATTATAATACGATTGAGCCTTAATAGTTAAGTCTTTGATTTTAGGACCAGCAATCTTGAATTCTTCAGCGGCCTCCAAATACTGACGAGTTGCAAAATATGAATTTGCCTTCTTCAACTCTTTTTGTGACCATGCAGCTGTAATTGCACATCCCAAAACAAAAACCAACAATAATTTTTTCATGTTGTAAATTCTTTAATTCCTTCGGTTTGTATTGTTGCGAATATAACAAAAAAGAAATAGAGACCCAAAATGAGTCTCTATTTTATGAAAATCCTAAAGAGAGATTTAATTGGTAAACAACAATTCACTCATTTTGGGCAATGGCCAAGACTCATCCTCCACCAACAACTCCAGCTTGTCTGCTGATGCTCTTGTTAAATCCATGAGCGGTTTAATTGTTCCTGAAAACAATTTTGCTTGCTTCTCAGCATCCAAGGAATATGCCTTCTGCAGTTCAACCTTAATTGCATCTGCACCTTTCTTCAGCGCACTAACTTCCTTGCTAATATCTTTAATCAAAGACAATTGAGTAGCAGCTGCATCTTTAAATTCTGCAGTCGATAAAACGGCTTTCAAACCCTGCACATTATCCAACAAATCACTCTGATACCTCAAGGCAGCAGGAATAATATTGGACATTGCTATGCTTGCTGTTAGTGCCGCTTCGATATCTCTTCTTCGACTGTAATTCTCCAATTCAATTTCATAACGCGCATGAATCTCTTCCGGGGTCAGGACATTCAAATCTTGAAACATCTTCTGAATCTTTTTATCCTTCCAAATAAGCAGTGCTGAAGGAGTGTCTGTGAAGTTTGAAAGCCCTCTTTTCTTTGCCTCTTTCACCCATTCATCACCATATCCATTTCCTTCAAAACGGATAGCCTTGCTCATCTTAATCAATCTTTGCAATTCCTTTAGAATTGCCTCGTCTTTGTCATCTCCTTTTGCAATTCTGGCATCGACATCTTTTCTAAACTGTAACAATCTATTGGCAACGATGGTGTTTAAAACAATCATTGCATTGGCACAATTAGCGCTGGATCCCACCGCTCTGAATTCAAACTTATTTCCTGTAAAAGCAAAAGGTGATGTTCTATTCCTGTCTGTATTATCCAACAAAACCTGAGGCAATTTACCAATATTCAGTTTCAATTCTATTTTATCTTGGGGAGTCATCTTGCCTGCCTTGATGTTCTTTTCCAAATCGTCTAGCATGGCTGACAATTGATCTCCTAAAAAACAACTCATGATGGCGGGCGGAGCTTCATTTGCACCCAAACGATGATCATTACCGACAGAGGCAATACTTGCTCTTAGCACATCTGCATTTTCAAAAATTGCAGCAACGGTGTTTACAAAGAAGGTAAGAAACTGCAAATTGGTTTTGGGATTTTTACCAGGTTTCAACAAGTTTACTCCCGTGTTGGTACTCAAGGCCCAATTGTTATGTTTACCGCTTCCATTCACACCTTCATATGGCTTTTCATGCAGCAAAACTCTAAATTGGTGCTTTCTCGCAACTTTATCCAAAATATCCATCAACAACTGATTGTGATCATTTGCCAAATTGGCTTCTTCAAACATTGGAGCAACTTCAAATTGATTCGGAGCCACCTCATTGTGTCTTGTAGTTACAGGAATGCCAAGCAAATGAGACTCATTCTCAAATTCCTGCATGAATCCCATGACACGGTCAGGAATGGATCCAAAATAATGATCTTCCAACTGCTGTCCCTTTGCAGGACGGGCGCCAAACAAAGCACGACCAGTCATCGCAATATCAGGACGCGCATTGTGCAAAGCCTCGTCAATTAAAAAATACTCCTGCTCCCATCCCAATGTTGTATTTACCTTGACTACTTCTTTATCAAAATATTGGCAAACTGCTGTGGCTGCGTGATCAACGGCATGCAATGCTTTCATCATGGGCATTTTGTAATCCAATGCATGACCAGTGTATGAAATGAAAATGGTTGGTATACATAAAGTGTTTCCTACGATGAATGCTGGTGATGATGGATCCCAAAGGGTATAACCACGTGCCTCAAAAGTATTTCTGATTCCTCCGCTTGGAAAGGATGAAGCATCTGGCTCTTGTTGAAACAACATTGTACCTTCAAATTTCTCAATGGCACGACCATCTCCCAATGGTTTAAAAAAGCTATCATGCTTCTCAGCGGTAGCACCTGTCAATGGCTGAAACCAATGCGTGTAATGGGTTGCCCCTTTGCTCATTGCCCACTCTTTCATTGCTGAAGCAACATGATCTGCAACACCTCTGTCGATGCGCACACCCAAGTTGATGCACTCCATTAATTTTTCGTAAACATCATCAGTCAAATACTCCCTCATTCTAAAAGGAGAGAACACATTGGAACCAAAATAATCCGAAATTTTAGCACTAGGCGCAGTAACGTTATTGGGCTGGCGTGTATTCAATTCTGCCAAAGCCTGAAAGCGGGTCATACTCATAGAAAATTATTTTTTTTGCAAATATACCCCTCATTTTTCAACCCGATCATCAAAAAAACTTATTTTTTAATACCTCCCCCCCCACATTTCAGGGGAGTAGTTGTCATTTTTTCTTTTTTATCCAATTCCCATCAGCCTTTTCCAACCAAATTCCTTCATCCAAAAGCAATCGCAATCTTAACCACGCCTCATCTCTCATCTCAGCAGTTGGCAATGAATCCAAATGACTGATGTGAAACTCTTCTTTCAAAAATAGATCTTCAACCTTAGATGACTTTTTAAGATCACTAGAAACTTTGGTACATAGATCACAAACTCCGCAAGTATCCGATGCATTGCCAAAATATCGATTCATCCATACCGAACGGCAATCCTGAGTGTTAATATAATTCCATATGGCGTCCCACTTCTGCCTATCTCGAATTCTGAGTTTCTCCAATTTCTCCTGTGGTATAATCAATGATGATGGGTGCACCCTAGCAAGAATAAAAGTTACGGTAGGTGATTCAAACTGTGGGGTGTAATCACAAATCTTCATTTCATTCAATGCTACCAATTTCTCTTTCAACAATGTCTGTGAAGTCTTCATTTGTTTTGCCACTTGCCATTCATCTATTCTTATTTCTTGAATATCAGAAACACCGTACATTCTAAGCAAAGCATCAACTACATTTCTATATCGCAAATTCTTGTCCTTAAAAACAACAATCTGTTCATGTGAAAGTAAAAAACGAATGATCGATGGGTGTGAAAACGACTCATTCAATTGAATAAATCCACAAGATTGAAGAATGTTGAGTGATGCAAAAATTTGTTTCTTAGGAATTCCTGAGCGTTGGGCCAACTCTTGCCATTG
>CAMCTV010000064.1 GCA_945878635.1 Chryseobacterium gleum
AGTCAACGTGAGCATAGTGACGATTAGCCGTAGAATACTCTACGTGAGCAGTGTTAATGGTGATACCACGCTCCTTTTCTTCTGGAGCGTTATCGATTGAAGCGAAATCACGCTTCTCTGACAAACCTGCGTTAGCCAATACTGTTGTAATGGCGGCAGTCAAGGTAGTTTTACCGTGGTCAACGTGACCAATCGTTCCAATGTTCACGTGGGGTTTGGAACGGTCGAAATTTTCTTTAGCCATAGCCGTTTTTTTTAATTTTTAATTATCGCGTTTTTAAATTGCCTAATTCAACAAGATTAACCTTGAAATATAATTCGTTTTTGAAGTGAGCCGTTGACGGGAATTGAACCCGTGACCTCTTCCTTACCAAGGAAGTGCTCTACCCCTGAGCTACAACGGCTTTTCTCAGTTATACTGAAAAAAACAAAGAGCGGGAGACGAGGCTCGAACTCGCGACATTTAGCTTGGAAGGCTAATGCTCTACCAACTGAGCTACTCCCGCTTTTAATTCTGTCCAAGAGATAGAGTGGGGAGAACAGGATTCGAACCTGTGAAGGTGTAAACCAACAGATTTACAGTCTGTCCTCGTTGGCCGCTTGAGTATCTCCCCAGTGAAAATGGAGCCGGTGGAGGGATTCGAACCCCCGACCAGCTGATTACAAATCAGCTGCTCTGGCCAGCTGAGCTACACCGGCATTAATCACTTTAAAAACGATTTATATTTCAAAGAACCTCCCTCGATCCAAAATCAAGGGGTGCAAATGTAATAATAATTTTTGTTTGTACAAACTTCCAATGATTTTTTTTTCAATCATTTCTTGGATGTAATTTTTCATGCATTTCTTTCAGCTTTGAAATGCTCACATGGGTGTACACTTGTGTAGCTGCCAAACTGCTGTGTCCCAATATTTCTTTAATCACATTAAGGTCCGCTCCTTCATTCAGCATTTGGGTAGCAAAGGTGTGTCTTAACAAGTGTGGACTCTTCTTTTGCTTGGTTGTAATTGGGGACAAAACGGCTTTAACCATGGGGTAGATTTTCCCGGGTGTTAATGCTTGTCCGTCCATTCCCAAAAACAAATAATCTTGATTCCAAGCATTTGCATTCTCTTTTTCAAAATGCTGTTTTTTGGTCTCACAATAGTCATTTATCCGTTTCATCAAATCTGCATTGATCGGCACAATCCGCATCTTATTTCTCTTGCCCAATACCCGGATTTGTCCTTGATAACGGTCCAGATCGTTGTTCTTTAAACTGATTAACTCTGCCCTGCGCAATCCTGTCTCATACAGGAATTGCACAATCAATTGGGCTGTATAATCCTTCCAATTTTCCAGGTGCGATGTTGTATACAATAGCTCTGTTTGCTGCTGCTCCAAATATTCTGGTAACCGCTTCTTCAATTTTGGCTTTTTTATGCCCTTCACTGGATTGTGATCCACCCAGCCACGCTTGTTGGCATAACGAAAATAACCACTTATGCTGGCCAATTTTCTGTGCAAACTCGACACTTCTATTTTCTGATCCATCAGTTGGGCTATCCACTGACGCACGAATGATGTTTTTATGTCACCATCAGTAGCCGGGTAATCTTGTTCTTCAAGAAATTTTTCAAATTGTTCCAAATCCCGAATATACGCTTCTACCGTATGTCTGGACTGGTGTCGCTCCACTTCAAGATATTGCTGAAACTGAGATATTTTCATAAAAAAAAAGGGCAAGCAAAGCTCACCCTCAAATATAATACTTTTCTAAAACTATAGTTCTTCTGACTTCATTTTTGCCACATATACAGCGTGCTTGATTTCTTCTCTACGCTTTACACTGAATTTTGTGTATTGCTGACGAGCTCTTAATTCTTTCACAACACCTGTTTTTTCAAATTTCTTTTTGAACTTCTTAAGTGCTCTATCGATGCTTTCGCCTTCTTTAACGGGTATAATTAACATGCTTGTTTTTTTTGAGTATGCAAATATAGACAATGATTTTACAAATCCAAATTTTTTTTATTCTAAAATGGCATCAATGGCGTGAGACATCCTTCTATCACGGTCAGTGACCATTTCAGAACCTTCTGTGGTGGACAATTCTATTCTCACATAATTGTAAGCATTGAACCAATTGGGATGATGGTCCATGCGCTCAGCAATCAAGGCTACACGCGTCATGAATGTGAACGCCTCTTGAAAGTCCTTGAATCTGAATTCTCGGACCAGTTTGTTGTCAATTTCTCTCCACATGATTGAAAGATTTAGTCAAATATACGTTTTTTATTGATTTACAACTATTTTTTGTCTGTTAACGAATCTCAAAGTTTATATTTTCGCTGTATGAATCATGTTTGCACTTTAAGCGTTGTTCCGATGCGCGCGGAGCCTTCAGACAAAAGTGAATTGATTAGTCAAATCCTAATTGGAGAGACATTTTCAATCATTGAATCACATGAGAAATGGAGCAAAGTCAAAAACTGCATCGATGGATATGAAGGATTCATTGACAACAAGCAATTGGGATTGCCTGAGGTTCAAAATCTCGTTCACGCTCCCCTACCCGTTCCCGTTTTTCGTCAGGAACGTTTTTATCCTGCCGGTTGCTTTATAGATTTTTCAGGGGAATTTCCACTTTGGTCTGATATTGAGCACTGCGCCAAATCATTTCTGGGAGCTCCTTATTTATGGGGCGGACGCACCCATGCAGGGATCGACTGCTCTGGATTTACCCAAATCGTTTTTCGTTTAATGGGAAAAGCGTTGCCACGTGATGCCTATCAGCAGGCCGAATGCGGTGAGACCATTTCTTTCATTGAAGAAACACAATCAGGAGATGTTGCCTTCTTTGACAACGCTGATGGAAAAATCATACATGTTGGCATCATCCTTCAAAAGCCAGGTGAACATTTCCCCGCTATCATTCACGCTTCAGGAGAAGTTCGTATAGACACTTTGGACAATGAAGGAATTAAAAAAGAAAACGGTGAGCAATCCCACCGTTTAAGACTGATCAAAAGAATCAACTAATAGAATTCTTTTATCGACCTAAAGTTTAGATATTAAAAAACAGGGTGAATGTCAGGTTCCGAGGATTACCTGGCAGTAGACCCGGACCTGGATAACCACCTGCTCGTCTAGTAGCATATTTCTCATCCAGAAGATTATTCACATTGATTTGCGCTTGCACGAATTTATTAAAGTTGTATTTTAATGAAACGTCAATCAATTGATAAGCTGGCAACTTTCCGCTTGTTGCTTTAGCATCACTGTTGATGGTATTCAAGGCATCTGTGTACAAGGAGGAGACCCAATTGGAGGTCATTTGGATAGAGGCCTTCTTGTATGATCCATTGATGCCCGCGCGGTGAATATAGCTTGGGGCATACTCCACAAAGTTTCCAGAACGATTTTTAGATACATCAGCGATGGAAGGGTCATTCCATGAAGTGTATTTGACATCCATGACAGAAAGCGCAGCCCAAACATTGAGCGACCATGGTTTATTGGGCAAGCCCAAACGATAGTCCAACAAAGCCTCAACACCTTTGCTCAAAGCATCCCCGATGTTGGTAACGTATCGAATACCATTCTCTGTGTAGTTTCCAATTTTATCAGCATAAAGTGTATAATACCCTCCCAATTGATAATGCAGTCTACTCCTCATGACTTTTCCGCGGATAAAAGCATCTAGGTTATATCCTTGTGCATCTTTCAAATCAGGATTGATGACATCCGTGGTAGCAGATGGTGTTAATTCTGAAAACAATGCAGGTCTAAAAGATTTGTTGTAATTTAAAACCACTTCGTTGTTCTCATCCAAATGATATTCTATGGCGGCTCCGTATAGCAACACATTGCGGTTTTTCTGTTGGAGACTCACCCCATATGAAGCGCTGTATTTGCCTTCAATGGTATTTTCCATGTACTCATAGCGCGCACCTGGGATGACTGTCAATTTGCCCAGCTTGATGATTAACTCAGAAAAAACGGCAGCATTGGTTGATGTAAAATCAATATCTCGTTCAAAAGTACCTCCATCAATCAAATTAAAATTGGCATCTGATCCATTGTATCCAGTTCCCTTTTGCCGACGGTCTGTTGTCCCCATAAAGCCGCGCACTCCTCCATTAAAGGTTATCTGATCATGAACAAAATGGGTATAGCGCGATTCAAAAGACCAGTTGTTGTATAAGTCAATGTCCAATTGGCGATTGGGAAAACCGTTGATGGGATCAAAGTTATCTGTCACATCAATGCTATTGACAAAGCCAATGGAGTTGCGTTCACCGCACATATAACTCAATTTATTGGACCAAAAATGGTTTTCTTTTTTTTGAGTCAATGATAATCCTGCTACTTGCCAATCCAGGTTAAACCAATTTCGGGCACGACTGGAGTAGCGATCATCCAATTGCCATTGTGCATCAGTTAGACCACCTGATTGTTGGGCTGTCGAGAAATGTTTGTTGTACAAAAAGTCAACAGCGAAGCCGTTGCTCAAATTCCTTCCAAGCTTAACAAGGGCGTTCTGTGTTTTGTAAGTGCTGTTTTGTCTAAAGCCATCCCCTTCACGTTGATGCAGCCAAATGCCATATTTCCATTTGTTCTTGGTTCCTGAAATACCATGGAACATGCTCTGTGTATTGAAAGAGCCGATGGAATAAGAACCCTGATAACCCATCTTTTTTTGAACAGGTTCCACCGTATTGTAATTCAAAAAGCCACCAAATTGGGTTCCGTAGGCCAGAGCACCAGCGCCTTTGATCAATTGGATGCCTGAGATGAATTCCGTTGGAGGAGCGTAATAGGCTTCAGGATAACCCATAGGATCAGAGGCGATGTCCATACCATCCATGCGTACGTTCAAGTCCCAAGAACGGTTGGGGGACCAACCGCGGGTGGCGATAGAAGTGTTGAGACCAGAGCCGTCACTTTCCCAAACAGTCATGCCGGGAACTTTGGACATCCATTGACGTGCAGCATTACCCGTTGCGTCTACTTGTAAATTTTTGACCGTTACTTCATAGGTTGATTTTCCGGCATAGACGACGCCATCCTTCCATTCTGGAAGAAATTCAGTGGTTGCTTTTTTGGAGTAATCAAAAAATACAATAGGTTTAAGCAGGGTATCTCTTGTAATTCCTGAAGGAGGAAGAATGCGGGGCGAAGTTTTGGGTTGAGCCACTGAAAAGAATGCAACGGCAATGGCACATACAAAGAGGGCAAAGGACTTGAACATTATTTAGAATCTTTCTTGATAAGGCAAAGGTTCAAAAATCAGGACAGTTAAAACAATACCTCAAATGTGGTATTTATGCGTTCAATGCGCCAGGGATGGAAGCGGCATCCTTTTGGGAAATGGAGCGCAGCGCAATGAACCAAAAGATACAGCGGACAGCCCGGTGCTGGGTGAACACATGAAATGTGGTAACCCTGTAGGCGCCATTACCTTGTCACAACTAAACGAATGGACTCCTGACCTACTACAATAGTATAAATACCATTAACCAAAGCACTGATATCCAGAACATTTATATCAGAAGTCAACTTTGTTGATTCAAGTACTTTTTGACCTAACTCATTAAAAATCCATATGACTTGATTCTTCTCATTCAATGGGAAATCTAACGTTATGTGGTCTTGAGCTGGGTTGGGATATAGGGTGAATTTTTCAATTCTACCCTCTTCTACTCCGGTTCCAAAACAACTCACCCCCGGTTGAAAATTAAAATCAGCTATGGTTTCTTTTTGGACTACGTTTAAAAAACCACTGTAAGCAACTCCGTTGGAGGACAAAGCATAATCCAAATAAGTCAATCCGGTTATGGTATCATTCAAACTTAAATTCATTTGATAGCATGTTAACGGTGCGGCCAAACACAAAGAATCCTGCCATTCTGGAAATTCATCTGTAACGATGTGCATTCCGGAGCCCAGTTCATTGCCTAGACCATCTATCACAAACCACATCAAAGTATCTGGATTGAAAACAGGCGGTACAGTGAGATAAGTAGCAGTTGTACTCCAAGACAACCATGCACCTGAACAAGTATCGTTAGGTAAATTTTCACAATCGCTATTGAAACCCAATTGCAACAAACGTCCATTGCACACACCTGTGGTATACTGCTCATTGCTAATAATAACCAATGGCTCAATGACATCTACGATAAAGTTAGAATCAGCAACCGCTCCTTCTGAACAAATGTCTAAAAAATAGCAACCATCCATCCAACAATCATAGAAGTCAAACACTGGTTGATTAGCGGTGAAATTCACCTGCCCCTCATTCACTACTTGTCCAACCTCATTGGTGATGGTGTAGGATAAAAATTCCGTTCCGCCCAGGTCCGGGACACTGGTGAAACCCATGAAAACAGGCTGACAAACTTCACAAGCGACGGTGACAGTATCATAAAATGTGATGGGGCAATCCGAGCAGCCTCCCATGGTGCACCCTTCCCATCCCGTGGGATGGTATACAGCCAATATGGTGTGGAAACCATTCGGCAGAAAATAGGTCATCTCTGCAGTTGGTGTGCTGAACGAAAAACCGTCCACTTGCCAATCCACAGAACCCGGTGCGGGAGTATCGAAATGAATGTAATATTCTTGGCAGGTCAATGTATCCAAAACCATTTGCGTTGGACATAGTTGTGTTGTATTACAATCGACGTTCACGGGTAAAACCAACGAATATTCTGAACCACATCCGGCCGCATCCACCATGGCTATGACGTTGAACAATCCATCTTGAGCAAAAGTGTGCTGCTGATAAGCCCCAATAGGATCATTGGAAGTATCACCAAAATTCCAACTGACATTGCCGACATAGGCAGCCACATAAAAATCATAAGAATCACAATCAATCATTTGAGATTGAATCTGATTGGGACAGCTTATGGTGGAGCAAAATGTAGCGTTGATAACAGACCCATTAACACCGTAGCTCATGAACTGAAGTGGCATTCCAAAAGCAAAAACTTGAAAATCAAAAGCGTCCATTTGCGGTGCTCCCGCCATGTCAATGGTGATTGTCAAATTGCAGGCTGCCGTCATACACAGGGTGTCCCAATGTTCGGTTTGGACATTGTCAAACTGAACCGATCCACTACCAATGCTCAAATTGGCCGTGGTGATATTGTAAAATAGACCAGAAGGTCCGCCAGCAGTTCCATTGGATTGAAAATGCAAAACGTAATCGATGCAGTCTTGACCGAAAGAAACTACGTATGAAAAAGAAAACAAAGCAATAAAAAAAATAGATCTCATCTTAGTTATGATTTTTCCAGAACTGAATTTACTCAGCCCATTGAGTAAAATTAGTCAATCCATTGAGTAAATTAAAAATAAAAGCAGCGACCCCCTACCCCAGATAGCAGTGGATAGCCCGCAGGGCGGCGCAGCGGACCGAGGACTAGGAACGGATAGCTGGAATAGGTCCAAAAAAAAAGCTGCCCTTACGGACAGCTCTTTTAATAAATTTTAAAATGATTAGGCCATTTTGGCTTTCAACGCTTCATCAATTACATCCAAGAAATCTTCAGTGTACAAATAGTGTTCTGGTTGTACTTTATCACCATGGATGCACACGGCCAAATCTTTGGTCATCTTACCGGACTCCACAACTTCAACACAAACTTGCTCCAAAGTTTTGGCAAAGCGAATCAACTCTTCATTGCCATCCAACTTTCCGCGGAAAGCCAAACCTTGCGTCCATGCAAAGATGGAAGCGATGGGATTGGTAGAAGTCTTTTTGCCTTGTTGGTGTTGGCGATAGTGACGTGTAACGGTGCCATGTGCGGCTTCTGCCTCCATTGTTTTACCGTCTGGGGTAATCAAAGCTGAAGTCATCAATCCCAAAGAACCGAAACCTTGCGCTACGATATCAGATTGCACATCGCCGTCATAGTTCTTACAAGCCCAAACAAAACCACCTTCGCTCTTCAAACAGAAAGCTACCATGTCATCTATCAAACGGTGCTCATAAGTAATCCCTGCAGCTGTAAACTGGTCTTTGTACTCTTTCTCGTATACCTCTTGGAAGATGTCTTTGAAACGACCATCATAGGCTTTCAAAATGGTATTCTTTGAAGAGAAGTAAAGGTTCCAATTGCGCATCAATGCTTGGTTAAAACATGAACGTGCAAAACCATAGATACTTTCATCTGTGTTGTACATCGCCATTCCTACACCATCACCTTGGTAGTCATAAATATCCCAAGACTTGGCTTCACTTCCATCCTCTGGCGTGAAAGTCATGGTCAATTTACCTTTTCCTTTGATTACGGTATCCGTTGCACGGTATTGGTCACCAAAAGCGTGACGTCCGATGTTGATGGGTTTGGTCCAACCTGGCACCAAACGGGGAACATTTGAACAGATAATGGGCTCACGAAAAACAGTACCACCTACAATATTGCGAATGGTTCCGTTGGGTGACTTCCACATTTTTTTCAATCCAAATTCCTTAACACGCGCTTCATCGGGTGTGATGGTGGCGCACTTTACTGCAACATTGTATTTCAAAGTAGCTTCTGCCGCTTCCACAGTCACTTTATCGTCTGTGGCATCACGGTTTTCCATACCCAAGTCGAAATACTTGATGTCCAAATCTAAATAAGGCAAAATCAATTTGTCTTTGATACTCTTCCAAATGATTCGGGTCATTTCATCCCCGTCCATCTCGACAATGGGATTGGCCACTTTAATTTTACTCATCACAATGTTGTATTAAAAGTCATTATGCAATTTCACGACCCGCGAAGAAGAAAGATCCTTCGATGGCGGCGTTCTCATCTGAATCAGAACCATGCACAGCGTTGGCTGCAATGCTGGTAGCAAACATGGCACGGATGGTACCTGGCTCAGCTTTGGCTGGATCAGTAGCACCAATTAAATTGCGGAAACTTTCGACAGCATTGTCTTTTTCCAAAATAGCAGCCACGATTGGACCGCTGCTCATGTACTCACACAACTCTCCGTAGAATGGACGCTCTGCGTGGACGGCATAGAACTTTTGTGCATCTTCTGTGCTCAATTGTGTCCATTTCATCGCTTTGATGCTGAAACCAGCTTCGATGATTTTGTCGATAATTTTTCCTGTGTTACCAGCTGCAGTAGCATCTGGTTTGATCATGGTGAACGTTCTTTTTGACATCTTTTTCTTTTATTGAGGTGCAAATTTACGAAGACATTACCTTTGTGAAAAATGAAATTGCAATGAATCCAACTGAAATGACCAGTCAATTGGCGATGGATTGGGAAAACCAATATGGCGCGCACAATTATCACCCCCTTCCTGTTGTCCTGGACAAAGGAGATGGAGTGCATGTTTGGGATGTAGAGGGAAAGAAATATTTGGATTTTCTATCGGCCTATTCTGCCGTCAATCAGGGACATTGCCATCCCAAAATCATTTCAAAATTTATTGAACAAGCCCAAAAACTAACCCTGACTTCACGCGCTTTTTATAACAGCCAATTGGGTATCTATGAAAAATATATCACAGATTTCTTTGGCTACGATAAGGTTTTGCCCATGAACACGGGTGTTGAGGGTGGTGAGACTGCAGTGAAATTGGCCCGCAAGTGGGGATATACCGTAAAGGGCATTCCAGACAATGAAGCGCAAATGGTATTTGTGGATGGAAATTTCTGGGGGCGAACTTTAGCCGCTATCAGCTCAAGCAATGATCCTAGCAGCTATGCAGGTTTTGGCCCATACATGACGGGCTATTTGCGCATTCCTTACAACGACTTGGCAGCATTGGAAGAAGTTTTGAAAAACAACCCCAACGTTGCGGGTTTTATGTTTGAGCCTATTCAAGGAGAGGCTGGTGTTGTAGTGCCGCATGAAGGATACCTGAAAGGTGTGCGTGAATTGTGCACAAAGTACAATGTATTGATGATTGCCGATGAGGTACAGACTGGATTGGCCAGAACAGGACGCATGTTGGCCTGTGACCATGAGGAAGTGAAGCCGGATATTTTAATCTTGGGAAAAGCATTGTCAGGAGGAACCATGCCGGTCAGTGCTGTGTTGGCCAATGATGAAATCATGTTGACCATCAAACCAGGCGAACATGGTTCTACCTACGGTGGCAATCCTCTGGCATGCGTTGTGGCCATGGAAGCCTTGCAGGTACTCAAAGATGAGCAAATGGCAGAAAATGCAGAGCAATTGGGACAACAATTTCGTGCAGCCATGGAGGCTTTAAAAGCCAAGACGGATAAAATAGTATTGGTTCGTGGTAAGGGATTATTGAATGCCATTGTCATTAATGACAACGAAGAGTCACATGCTGCCTGGGATATTTGCGTGAAGATGGCGGAATTGGGATTATTGGCGAAACCTACGCATGGCAATATTATTCGCTTTGCCCCGCCTCTTTGTATCACTTCTGAGCAGATGGAAGAAGCTGTTGGGATTATTGAGAAAGCGGTTTTTGGGAGTTGAGGGTTTAAAAGAAAATCATTAACAAAAATCATCCTTCACTTTTTGCTTGATCAAAAAGTGAAACAAAAAATCAAGTCGCACCGAAGCCGCTCGGGTGAAATTGCTCTTGGACATCATGCGGAAAGTTTCGCTTCGCTCTTAACGACAAGCGCTTTCCGCATGATGTTACCCAATCGAAATTTCACTACTTCCTCGCTTCCGCGGTGCGACGTCAAAAACCATGAACTGTCTCCTCTAAAATGGGTCATCATTAAAAAACAAAAAAAACCACCCGAGGGTGGTTTTGTGTTTTATGACAATTGGGAGTATTAGTCCATTTTGTTTACCTTGATCAATTCTACTTCGAAGATCAAAGTTGAATAGGCTGGGATGGTTCCCATGTCTTGCGCTCCGTAAGCCAATTGTTGAGGAATGAAGAAAGTTGTCTTTCCACCTTCTTTCATCAATTGCAATCCTTCTGTCCATCCTGGGATAACTTGGTTCAAACCAAATGTTGCTGGCTCACCGCGCTTGATAGATGAATCAAAAATGGTTCCGTCAGTCAAACGTCCTTCGTAATGAACGGTAACCTCATCTGTAGCATCTGGATTCACTCCTGTTCCTTCAACATTTGTTTTGTACTGCAATCCTGAAGCGGTAACTTGTATACCCGCATTGGCCTTGTTCTTTTCCAAAAACTCTTCTCCACCTTTGCGTGCCTCAGCCGACTTGGCTTCTGCCAACTTACCCAACTCTTGTTGGATAACCATATTGCACTGCTC
>CAMCTV010000065.1 GCA_945878635.1 Chryseobacterium gleum
TGATTTTTCAAGGTTTGATTTCTAAAACCACGCTGGGCATACAGATCATGTTGATCATCATAATGAGGACTCAACCAATGTCCACTTTGTCCACTTGGGGTAACATTCAATCCCTCACGGGCATTGCCAAAATCAACGATGATGCGCATTTGTGATCCGAAGAGCACCTTAAAATGTCCCAATGAATCTGGATGAAACCCACTTTGATGTATGGTTTCATTGCTGCCATGAACGGGATGCTTGGGCCCATTGAAGAACGGTGCAAGAACAGCTACTTTTCCAATAGGGTGTCCAATCTCCAATTGACAAGATTGCTCCCAAGTCCACATAGCGGGATTGTCTCCATATTCTTGAGTCAAGATGGCCCATGATTTTTCCCAAGCTTTTTTGACAATGGACTTCCGATCTTCTTTAACCGGAGTTTTGACATCATCCCACCAAGGTGAATTCTCCTGTAGCAACAAATGTCCGTACGCGCGTTGATACTGATGATTGCTACAAAATAACTCCCATCCTTTGTGACCCAATTCATCTTCCATGGCCATTCTCATGTAATAGTACAAAACCGTTTGAAAAATGGTTGGACTAACCCTTTCTGGTGCATATTCCCCTTTCCACTTCTCAGGAATCGCTTCAATTTGTTTTTGAATAGGAGCTGGAGCCATGCTCAATAGGGCATACCAAAGAACCTTATCTGTATCATTGGTTACGTCATTGATGACCTCTTTCATTCCTTCCGTATCCCAATTGTCTTTTGCTTTGAT
Source organism: Chryseobacterium gleum (assembly GCA_945878635.1). Taxonomy (GTDB): domain Bacteria; phylum Bacteroidota; class Bacteroidia; order Flavobacteriales_D; family Sanyastnellaceae; genus CAMCTV01. The sequence continues at coordinate 765 of CAMCTV010000065.1, forward strand.
CAAATGGGAAATACGATCTGCTCTGTATTGTGGCTTATAATAACCAGGATACCAGAAGGCGGCATTAAATGGCATTTTAACTTGTTGAGGCCAATCATTGGCAGAGTAAATAAACCCACTACTTGGATTGATGTTGGACGGGTTGTATTTAAAGTCAATGTATCGAAATGGTAGGGTTAAGGCTTGACTTCCGTCAGCAATGGTCCACGGATTATCCAAATACAATCGATTTTTCAAAGATGCAGTTGCCCACCAAGCAATATTTCCCTGCGCATCAGCGTAATTCAAACTAATACCAGGAGCGTGGATATAGGGCAATGCGGATGCAAATTCCTTCATGTTATTACTTTGGTTCATGCCCCAAAATCCCTTGAAAGTATTGTTGTCCTTTTGAGTATAAGTCCAATGACAACTGATCCAATTCTTATCAGCCAATAATGAAGTAACTGTATTGATCATTGGTCCATGAGGACCAGAAATTCTAGTAATGGTTGTATCCTCTCTTCCTTTAACATGTATCACCTCTGTCGATTGTTTCAATTGATACACTTTATCCCCAACAGTTACACTTTTTTTATCTGCAGTTGGTTTCTCATAAAAGTAATCCATGTCGTCATTCAAAAGCATGGTTATGCCCCAGGTCAAATTGGGATTGCGACCGATCAAGGCAAATGGAACACCGGCCAAAAAATGTCCATACAATTCAAATCCGGGACATTGCAAATGTGCCTCGTACCAAGTCTGCGGCATCATATAACCAATATGGGTATCGTTGCAAAACATGGGCTTGCCACTTTTAGTGTGCTTACCAGAAATGGCCCATGCATTGGAACCATCCAAGGGTGGATAAATAGGGTAATAGGAATCTCTGGTAACAGAGAACATGTAGTCGATGATTGCTTTTTCTTCCGCAAGGCCTTTCAAATTATTGCTAGGAATAAAAGATTCTGTTGAATCATGATACAATGCAATGTCTTTGAGGTGCTGCTCTGTATAATTTTTGGCGATGTAATCAACAATGGGTTCTGTCTTTTGTCCTTGATTAAAATTAAAGGCCAATGCACCCGAAATGTAAAACATGTCTTTGACTTCAAAATGTTTTTTGGGAATGCCCATCAAATGAAATTCCACAGGTGTTGCGCCATGATCAATGAAGGCATTCAAGCCTTCCAAGTAGGCGTTCATTTCTTTTACATAGGCCAATGAGGTAGAGTCCTTTAATCGTTCAGCACTTTGTTCTGCATATTGAGGGAGTTCCATCGTTCTAAATAAAACATCCACCTTCAGACCATCATGTCCAACAATTTCAGATAAAGTTCCACTTCCAACCCTGCGCATTAACTCCATCTGAAACAATCGGTCTTGCGCATGCAAATAGCCCAATGCTTTCATTAAATCCATTTTGTTTTCCGCTTGTATGTGCGGTATTCCATAGGCATCAAATTCAACTTTGACCTCCGCACTTAACCCTGTTATTTGGATATCACCACTGTATTGAGGTCGCGTTTGCCAGAGATAAATGGCTACAATAACAATGACGGTTAATAGCCCTATACCAACGATGAGAATCCCTTTTTTTAACTTGTTCATTGTACAATATTAAAGAAAGGTTTAATTTAGTGGTGACCTTAACATGAAGAAATTACTCACTACCGGCTTAATGGGATTTTTATCCTTGACAATCTTCTCTCAGAATGATTGTGGTAGTGCTATTTCATTGTGCAATGATTTCTACCAAGAAACCAACTCCAGCAACACCATTGGTGTCCCAGAATACGTTGGAGGGTGCAATGCTGCAGAATACGCCAGCATGTGGTACTCCTTTACGGTGCAACAAGCTGGCAATCTCAGTTTTGTTTTGAATCCCATGGACAATGCCGATGATTATGATTGGGTATTGTTTGACATTACCAACTCAGGTTGTGCAGGAATTGGTACAACAGCGATTGAGGTAAGTTGCAACTCTTATGGAGATTTTTTCAGCAATGGACCAACAGGAATTTCATCCGCCAATGGGGGGACGGGCAACAGCAATGGACCTGGTAACTTGAGTGGACCAGCTTTTAACCAAGACATCAACGCAAACGTAGGACAGACTTTTGCTTTGTGTGTCATGAATTGGAGCCAAAGCACCAGTGGTTTCAATATAGACTTTGGACAAAGTACAGCTGCACTGTATGACAACCTTTCCCCCGCAGTTGTCAGCGTTGTATCAGAATGCAACCAGAATTTTTTGATTGCTCAATTCAGCGAGCCAATAGAAAGTGGTTCCATTCAGACAGTCGATTTCACTTTACAAGGCCCAGCTGGCGCCATTCCCATCACCAATGCTGCGGTAAACAACACCAATGGATTGCCAGACGATGAAATTGTACTCACGGTAATGGTCAACAATTTAGCAGCGGGCAATTACACGCTGAATGTCAACGGCAATTTTGGGGGAGTTACAGACGCATGCGGAAATCTGTTCCAAGGAAGTTTTGACTTTTCATACAACCCCGTAGATTTGAGCATCAATGCCGGTGATGATGTTAGTATTTGTCCTGGAGATGAAGTAACGTTGACTGCCACAGGCAATTACCAAGACATCCAATGGACAGGAGGACCATCAACGGAAACTTTTGTGGTGGATGTTCAAGGAGTTTATACTGTTACTGCATCTGCCAATGGATGCACCGTGAGTGATCAAGTAGAAGTTGAACAAATAGTTTTACCCAACTGGACTTTGGGATTGGATACCAATGAATGTGCAGATGCTCCTTTGATTTATACAACAACCCAAAATGTACTTTGGGAAAACGGAGAATGGGGACAGATTAGTCACCCGGATGGGGAGGGGTATTGGAGTGCCATATACACCTACAATGGATGTGAAATGGAGGACAGTGTTTGGATAGAAGTGCATGAGCCTGTAACTTTTGATTTGGGATTGGACACTATTTTGTGCCAAGGACAAATACTAAGCTTGGTTACACCAGAGCCCGTGCATTGGAATCAGGAGGCAATAACTTCCCAGCAATACGTCGTGCAATATGAAGGAACATACACAGCAACCTATGATGAAGTATGTTTCTTTGAGGATCAAATCAATGTGGTGTACCACGAATTGCCATTCATTCCATGGCATGAAAAATCGTATAGCATTTGCATTGGAGATTCAATAACCCTGGATGCCTCATCCTATCCAGCTTGGTATTATACATGGTGGGATTTAGACACCACAAGTTCACGGACATTGAGCGATGCGGGCAATTACGATATCACCTTGACCAATGACTGCGGATCCTACACTGCGGAATTTGAGATTGTTGCGGAGGATTGTGAGGAGTATTGCTTTTTGCCCAACTCATTCAGCCCAAACCAAGACGGCATCAACGATGCGTGGCAGGGCGTTTTCAATCGCGCAGAGTATATTGAATTAGATATTTTCAACACATGGGGAGAATTGGTTTACAGTACAACGGATGTAAATTTCAAATGGCAGGGCAATGCATTTGGCAGTGAATACTTTGTCCCCAACGGCATTTACCATTATCGACTCAAGATTCAATATCCCATTAAAAAAGAGCAGGTGCAATTAGGGTGGGTGAGTGTGGTGAGGTAAACTTTTTGTCATTCAATTATTGGATAGATTAACAAAACTAAGTTTTATTGTTTCTTTATTAAGACATCTATGATTTTTAATAGCATCAATTGATACTAAAAACAATGTTATAAAACAATAAAAAAGGCACGATTGCTCGTGCCTTTTCGTCTTATCAAATCAACTCAACTCAACCCCGTAATAACCCCATTGGCATCAATGTCCATTCCCTCTGAGGCGGGAATGGCCGGAAGTCCTGGCATGCGCATCATGTCTCCCAAGATGGGAATGATGAAACCAGCTCCTACTGCAAACTCAAACTCACGAACGGTAACTATAAAGCCTCTGGGTCGTCCTATCTTGCGCTCATCATCTGAAAAAGATTTCTGCGTCTTGGCCATGCAGATTGGCAAAGATGACAAACCCAATTTCTCAATCATCTTCAAATTACTCTCCGCCTCTTTGGTGTATTGAACGGCCTCAGCGCCATAAATGGTCTTGGCTATTTTTTCAATCTTTTCTTTGATCGGCGAATTCCAATCGTATAATGGAGCAAACGCATTACTTCCTGATTCCAAAACGTCTACTACTTCTTTGGCCAAATCGCGCATGCCATCTCCGCCTTGCGAAAATCCACGAGCAACAACCGCTTTCACACCTTTCAATGCACATCTATCTATCACAAATTGCAATTCCTCCTCACTGTCCGTTGGAAAATGATTGATGGCAACCACCGGAGTTATTCCAAAATGCATACAATTCTCAATGTGCTTCTCCAAATTCTCTATTCCCTTAGATACCCGCTCCATACTCGCCGTATTGTATTCTTCTTTGGGCGCTCCGCCATGGTGACGCAATGCACGTACGGTAGCAACCAACACAATGGCATGGGGCTGAATGCCGCCATATCCGCACTTGATGTTCATGAATTTCTCTGCTCCCAAATCAGCTCCAAATCCAGCTTCTGTCACTACATAATCACTCAAACTCAATCCCATCTTGGTTGCAATGATGGTGTTGGTCCCTTGCGCAATGTTGGCAAAGGGGCCACCGTGAATAATAGCAGGATTGCCCTCTAATGTTTGCACCAAATTGGGCTTGATGGCATCTTTCAATAATATTGCCATGGCACCTTGGGCTTTTAAATCTCTGGCGTAAACGGGCTTCTTGTCATAAGTAAATCCAACAAAAATGTTTCCCAACTTCTCCTTCAAATCCTCAATGTTCTTGCTCATGCACAAAATGGCCATGACCTCTGAAGCCGGCGTAATATTGAAACCATCCTCTCTGGGTATGCCATTTCCTGTACCGCCCAATCCAATGGTTATCTTTCTCAATGATCGATCATTCATGTCCATGACACGCTTCCAATAGACCTGTCTTGGATCAATGCCCAAATTGTGCGTCTTGGATTGAATGTTATTGTCAATCAAAGCAGCCAACAAATTGTTCGCTTTTTCTATGGCACCAAAATCACCTGTAAAATGCAAATTGATATCCTCCATCGGAACTACTTGTGCATAGCCACCTCCTGCAGCTCCACCCTTGATTCCAAACACAGGACCTAGGGAGGGTTCGCGCAAAACCACGGTAGCTTTCTTTCCAATCTTGTTCAACCCCTCTGTTAAGCCAATAGAGGTTGTCGTCTTTCCTTCTCCAGCTGGAGTAGGCGTTATGGCACTTACCAAAATCAACTTGGCTTGTTTGATCTTTTCTTCATCAATCAAATTCAAAGGCAACTTGGCCTTGTACTTTCCATAATGTTCCAAATCATCAACGGAAACATTCAATCTATTCGCGATGTCGTTGATGTGACGCATCTGACATGCTTGTGCAATTTCTAAATCTGTAGGGAAGCTCATTTCTTCATCTATTTTTTTCAAAGAAAGGAGAAACTTTGAAAAGGTCATGCCTAGGTTCAAAAAGGTTGTTAACCGCATGAAGTGAATGAAAATTCTTTGCGCTTCAAGCTGGCTTTTTAATTAAGTTCGCAATTCAAATATTTTCTATGAAAAAAATCATCTTTTCCATCTCTGCGCTTAGCCTAGCTATTTTGTCATCCGCACAAAATGCAGACATTAAAACACAATGGCAACATGCTGACGCAGCAACTGATGGCATTATCGGTACAAGCGCTTCCAAAGCGTTAAAAGAATTCTCACCTAATAATGGTTCATTTTCACCTGTGGTGGTTGCCATCATTGACAGCGGAACTGAAACCACTCACCCCGATTTAACTGTGCGTCTTTGGACCAACAAAGGTGAAATTGCCAATAACGGAAAAGACGATGACAACAATGGTTACATCGATGATGTGCACGGTTGGAGTTTTATTGGTGGTAAAAACGGTGATGTTGAAAAAGACAATTTGGAATTCATCCGTGTGTACAAGTCATACAAAGCCATGTTCCCCAATGGTGAAATGATCAAGGGCAAAGAGAAAGATTTCAAGTATTTCCAAAAATTGGAAAAAGATTTTCAAAGCCGCATTCAAGATGCCAAAAACCAAGTTCAAGAGTTTGAGGCTTTTGCAAAAATGTACAACGGAGCAAAGAACTTTTTCAAAAGGAACATCGGAGCCGATTTCACCAAAGAGGAAGTAGCTACTTATGACGGAAAACAAGATTCTGTTGCTATTTACAAGCAATTGGTAGTGGCTGGAATGGAAAGAGATTTTGACAAATTGATCCCAGAATGGGGCAATCAAGTTAGATCTGCCTTAGATAATGGTTACAACCTTGACTTTGATACACGCAACATCGTAGGTGACAATTATTTGGATGTTACGGAGACCAAATATGGCAATAATCACATTGATGGACCTGCTGGAGAGCATGGAACACACGTTGCTGGAATCGTAGGCGCTGCCCGCGATGGAAAAGGCATGGATGGCATTTGTCCCAACGCTGAATTGATGATTATCCGCTGTGTACCTGATGGAGACGAGCGTGATAAAGATGTTGCCAATGCCATTTTCTATGCCGTAAACAATGGTGCTAAGGTGATCAACATGAGCTTTGGAAAGGCTTTTTCTCCTTTTAAAAGTAGAGTAGATGAAGCTGTTAGATATGCAGAATCGAAAGGAGTATTGTTGGTTCACGCCGCTGGAAATGACAACAAAAACATTGATGTAAAGGACAACTTTCCAAATGCAGTTTACAGCAATGGACGTGTTTGTTCAACTTGGTTAGAGATTGGTGCCAGTGGTCAAGAAGAGGCTGGTTTGAAAGCTGAATTCTCCAACTTTGGCCGCAAGAAAGTGGATGTTTTTGCTCCTGGTGTGAACATCTATAGCACCGTTCCAGGTCAGTCATATGAAGCAATGAGTGGTACATCAATGGCCTCTCCTGTTACAGCAGGTGTAGCTGCTGCCATTTGGTCTTACTATCCCCAATTGACAGCGCTACAAGTGAAGGATTTGATTATGACTTCTGGTGTTGATTTCAGTCGTTTGGCATTGCCTCAATTGACAGAAGAGCAAAAGCCAACGGGTTTAAAGAGATTATTGTTCAGCAAGCACAGAAGGACTTACAGCATCGGCTTTGCAGCAATTGATGATGACGGTAAGAAATACGAGAATCTTTTGGACATCAGCAATGGATGGAGCTACGGTATTGTTCCTTCTCAATTTAAAATGAACCAAGAGTTCAATGCCAATTGGGCTTGGGAAATTTCAGTTGCAGCAACATCTTACAATGCAGGTTCATTGAATGGTGTTGAAAACAAAGAGACAAATCAATTCCGAGCTTTTGACTTGAATACGCAATACATCATGGCAAGTCTGGGCGCCAAGAAAAACTTCAATATTGTTTCTGTTCAAGGTTTGGGCTATACAACAAGAAGCGCAGGTCAATTTGACAAAACCTTGACCATCAACACCGGTGTTGGTTTACAGTACAACTTAAACAGAGCTTGGTCCATTGCTGCGCAATCACAAGCCAAATGGGGATTGTCAGACATTGATAACGGAGCAAGTTATTTGCACCATCAATTGACTTTGAACTATACCTTGGATGGTTGGAATACTTTTGGTCGTCTATCCAAAACAGGTAAAGTTGTGAATTTGCACAAAGCCTTAGAATTGGCTGAAAAGCGTTATGGCAAATAATACATGATTAGATCCTATCCAGGAATTAAAAAATTGAAAGGTGATTCAATCCCAGTGCAAGATGCCCTGGTGGTGGAATCACCTTTCATCATTTCCATCAATCAGGAACCTTTCACCGTCACCATGCAATCACCCGGTCAAGAATTGGAACTGGCGCTTGGATTGCTCATCACTGAAGGCCTATTGCCATTGCATGCAGCGGACATTCCATCGCATGAATTAGTAGTTGGTCAAAATGAATCTCGAATCAATTTTCATTTAGACCCTGCAACATTTTCACTGTCCAATAAACGTTCGCTCATGAGCATTTCCGCCTGCGGAATATGCGGGAAAACCGATTGGGTTATTCCACAAGGTGAAGCCCTTCAAGAAAACAATCATGCATTTAATATTGAAAAAGGGTTGGAGAAAATGTTCAACCACCAACAAGCTTTTCAAGCTTCTGGAGGATTGCATGCAGCCGCAATATTTGATGAAAATGAGCACTTGCTTTGTATTCACGAAGACATCGGCAGACATAACGCGGTGGACAAATGCATTGGTGACTTGATGATTCAAAAAAAAACAAAGGAAGGTAAATGGCTTTTGGTTAGCGGTAGAATTTCATATGAAATCATTGCCAAATGCTTCAAAGCCAAAATCCCCAACATCGCAGCAGTTTCTGCACCAAGCTCTTTGGCCGTTGATTTTGCAAAGGAATGGGGAATTCACCTTTGGGGATTTTGTCGAGAAGGAAGACAAACACAATACGCATGAAAGTAAAAATACTCATCACTCTAGGAATTCTCGTTGCTCAATTGACAATGGCTCAGAAGGGTTTGGATTCCATCCATTATGAAAACTTGGTTTTTGAAGGGGCAGGAATTCGAGGCTTGGCTTATTGCGGAGCGCTCATGGAATTGGATGAACGAAAAATGTTACAGCCCATTCAACGTGTCGCAGGAACTTCATCAGGTGCCATCACAGCGACTTTATTGTCCGTTGGATATACGCCCCAAGAAATTTTTGAGATGATTGGCAACACCAACTTTGCCAAGTTCAATGACGGAGGCGGATTTTTCATTGGTGGAACGATGCGCCTTTTCAGAAGAATGGGATATTACAAAGGCAAGAAATTTACACGATGGATGGAAAGTTGTATCGCTGCCAAAGTTGGAAATGCCAACATCACGTTTTCCGAGTTAGAAAGCCTGACCAAAGAAAATCCAGTTTTCAAAACTTTGGTTATCACAGCCACCTGCATGAATCACCAAAAAGTAGAGTATTTCAGCGTTCAAACTTATCCCAATATGCGCGTGGTTGACGCCGTGCGAGCTTCAATGGCTGTTCCATTGTACTTTGAACCTCTGATCATCAATGACAAAGGAGAGCCTCAGGATGTTAGAAATTATCAGGATCATGACCATATCCTCTTAGATGGCGGTTTCCTTTCCAATTTCCCAATTTGGATTTTTGATGACTCAACCAAATATCAAACTCAAGCCAAAAAGACCATTGGCTTTAGGATAGATAGTGATTACCAAATTCAGGTAGATAGAACCAAATCCAAATTGCCGCTGTATTACACTGTTCATTCAACCAAAGATTTGATTGGTTCCGTTTATTACTTGATGAAGGAAAACCTCAATCGTTTTATTTTAACTCCCTTTGATTGGGAAAGAACGGTAAGCATTAGTGATTGTGGCATTGGTCCAAAAGTAAAACGCCTTTCCAAAGATGAAAAGGCGTTGTTTATCAAAGCGGGTAGGGAAGGGCTTCGCAGATATTTGGATGACCCCAATTATCAGTGACGAACTTCAAATGACTTTACATCTTCATTGATCTTCAACCAATATATTCCATCAGACAAATTTTCAGTACTCATCTGTTTCATCGCAGCACCTTGATTTGCGAATACAATTCTTCCTGTGATGTCAATGACCTGAAAATTGTTCAACGGTTTTGAAAAATACAAGACGGATTGTGTGGGGTTAGGATACAATTGAACTTTTGAAATTGTAGCTTCTTCAATTCCAGTGCTCAATAAATCAAATTGACCAACTTCAATTTTGGCTGTTCCGCAATCATTGAAAGCTTCCACTTTCCAAAAATGAATTCCTGATTCCATTGCATTTAAAGACAAAGAAGTATTGGTCGTATTTTGGGTCTGAACATTCTGTAAAAAATTAGCGTCAGTGGCCATGGTCCAAACATAATAGTTGGCTCCAGTTGAAGCAGTCCACTCAAAAGAAACTGGGTTGCCTTCGGGATTGGCATTCTGAGCTGGAGCAATCAGTGAAAAATCACCGGATGCAGATTCCGCTTGAACATTAACCCGTATTACCTTGGAATAAACTTGACCATTTTGTGCGGTCATGTTCAATGTCAATGAATATTCTCCAGGAGCAGAGCCCATTGGGCCATCGAAATAAAAGTAATAATCACCCATTTGGGTAATTTCATTGGTTCCATTTGCAGTAAAACCAGAGGGAAGCTCCCAAGACAAGGACAGAGGGAAAAGCAAATTGGTATTGACTTCCAAGTAAGCTGAAAAACCACCACCTTGGCAAACATTGTATTCGCTCTGAGACCACTGCAAAAAAGTAGGTTTTGTAATAAAGAATCCATCATACATGCTGGTAGCCAGGTTTACGCCAGAAGGCAAATAGGGATAATTGCTCCAAGTACCGCTGAATTGAGGATTATCATTGGCCGAAACCAAATCAAAAAAAGCCACCTCACTTAATGTGGTATTGTTGGCTCTAAC
>CAMCTV010000066.1 GCA_945878635.1 Chryseobacterium gleum
TTGTGCCCATTGAAAAAGATGGAGCTCCTATTGCATTTATTGTTCTTGGAGACAACGATGAAGAAGAGATTAGTCTCAGCCCCTCCATTAAGCACATGCGTTTTGTGCAAACACTAACGAGTGTTATTATTGTGGCGATTCAAAACAAAAAATTGATTACTGAAAGCATTGCGCAAGCAGGATTAAAAAGAGAGTTGGAACTGGCAGCAGAAATGCAAAGCATGCTCCTTCCCAAACATCTTCCCAAGACCAACTCCTTGTTGGTTGATGCTTATTACAAATCGCATGGACAAGTGGGGGGCGATTACTATGACTTCATTCAAATCAATGAGCATGAATGGATCTGTTGCATAGCCGATGTTTCCGGTAAAGGTGTTAGTGCCGCATTTTTAATGGCAGGTTTACAAGCGCAACTGAGGGGATTGATAGAATCATATGGCTGTGATTTGGAAAAAATAATCTCCTCGCTCAATACCAAAGTTCTTGAATCCGCTCAAGGAGAAAAATTTGTCACTTTTTTCATCGGACATTACCATTCCAAAAACCAAGAATTCTCCTACATCAACTGCGGTCACAATCCTGGATTTATTTTTCATGACAACGCAAACACTTGGATGAACGCCCAAACCCCAGCATTGGGAATTATTGATGCATTTATAGGGCTCAAAAAAAACACGTTTCATATCAACGCAGGCACTCATATTTTGCTCTATACGGATGGCTTGGTTGAAGTGGAAAATGAAATGCTCCAACCTTTTGGAGAAATAGGAATCTCTGAAGCATTTGAGCAATGGGGACAACAGTTTTCAAATGTGCAATTAATGGAAAAGGTGAATCATTATATAGGAAAAATGAAATTTATTGATGATATTGCCTTGTTGCATATTTTGATCAATGAACCCTGAAGAAAAAATAGCGCTGCTCGAAAATCAAATCCACGAAGCCAAAGAAACGCAAGCGACGATTCAATTCATTGTCAGCTCCGTATTGTCTCAAAACACAATTAAAGACGTTCTTTGGCAGATCGTGCACAATTGTATCCGTCAACTGGGTTTTGTTGATTGCGTGATTTACCTTTACCAAGAAAACGCCAACGCGCTGATTCAATCTGCTGCGTTGGAAAATAAAACCATTTCATTCCAAGAAATCAACAACCCCATCAAGTTACAAATTGGAGAAGGGATTGTTGGCAGCGTTGCCAAAGAAAGAAAAGCAGAGGTAATAAGCGATACCTCTATAGATTCTCGATACATCATTGATGATGCCTCAAGACTTTCAGAAATTGCAGTACCTATATTATTGAGGGATAAACTGATTGGGGTGATAGACAGTGAACATCCTGAGAAAAACTTCTACACCCCTAGACATTTAGAAATTCTCTCCACCATAGCATCCTTGTGCGCTTTCAAAATTGATAGCCTTTACACAATGGAGAAAATGCATCGGGTGAATGCGCAGCTGCGCATTGCGCAAAAGATTGCACAAATGGGTTCATGGGAATACCACATCAATACCGGAAAAATTCATTTTCATCAACGAGTAGAAGAAATGATGGTTAAAGCAACACCGGAACCCGGATTGACCTTTGATGACTTCGAAGCCAACCTCCATCCCTCCGATGCAAAGACTTTCAGAAACAATTGGAAACTCTTTTTGGAGCAAGACATCGCAGAGCCTGGGCACCTTCGTGTTCATCTGAATGGTTACCAAAGGAACATTCTGTGGCGCATCGCCGATAAAAAATACATCGAGTTCGACAAATCAGGAATCATTCCTGGTGTATTCTTGGACATCACGGATATCCGAAATCTTGAAAAAGAAAAAGATCATCTTGTACTGGAATTGACCAAAAGAAATCAAGCCTTATCACAATTCAATAAAATCATCTCTCACAACCTGCGCGCACCTGTCGCGAACATCATTGGAGTATTGCAATTGTTGGAACATCTGGAATCCGATAACGATGAACGTCCCGCATTGCAGAAAGAGCTTGCGCATTTGGCCGCTGGCGTGGATGGCATCATCAAAGATCTCAATGGGGCCCTTAGCCTCAACATTGAGATGAATGAAGCCAAATCCAAAATTTCCTTTGCAGACATTGTGCAGTCCAATTTAGAACTGCTTACTTCTGCTGTAAAAGAAGTAAATCCGATTTTCAATATTCAATACAAGGCGGAATTTGCTTTCGGTTTCCCTGCCTATCTCAATTCCATCTTTTACAACCTTTTGGCCAATGCCTTAAAATACAGAGATTCCAATAGACAACTCGTCATTGATGTCGAAACATTCACAGATGTCAACAATGTTCACATTGTTTTCAAAGACAACGGAAGAGGAATAAACACCTCAAAATCTGATGATAAAATTTTTGGTCTGTATTCAAGATTTCACAAAGAAATAGAAGGCAAAGGGCTCGGGTTATTTATTACCAAACAGCAAATAGAATTCATGGGGGGTAACATATTTGCCGAGGGTAAAGAAAATGAAGGATTAAGTATTCACATTCAACTTCCTAAAATGTAATCACTATGATCATCATCATCGACGACGATCCCATCAGCAGCAAAATTGCCGCGCTTTCCATCAAAAAAGGAATCCCGGAAAAACAATGCATTATTTTTAACAATCCGGAAGTTGCATTAAAAGAAATCGAGAGCCTTAAAATGGCTCAACCTCACCTCAACCCACTTTTACTCATTGACATCAATATGCCTGAAATGTCGGGTTGGGAATTCATTGAAGCGCTCAACATCCTTATCCCCGAATCAGAAAATCGATACCTCGGAATGATTCTTTCTTCCTCTGTGGACCCAGCTGATATTGACAAAGCCAAGAGCTATCAACGCATTATCCAGTTTTTAACCAAACCTTTCACCCTAGAAACAACCCAAATACTCAGACAATTTCTTGTCTAGCGGGAGTGTCTCGGTAAACCAAATAGGAAACGGCCACCCAAAAGGGAACAGCTATTTTATCTGAGTCCAAAAAGTTATTCAAAAAACCATGGGCAAAGTAGGTCACTATGCCCAGAAAAAGACCCATTACTACAAGTCTTTCCTCATAGTCCGAGGTACCTCTAAAAACCCTAAAACCCATGAACATAACCAACAAAACAAAGGCCATATACACCAACATTCCCACCAAACCTTGCTCAGACAATGGTCCTAAAAATTCAGAATGTGCATTTCCACCATCTCCGCGATTTGTGCTTATGATGGTCTTGTCCTGAGCCCGCTGAAATGGCGCATAGACAAATTGATACATTCCCGGTCCCCACCCAACAATGGGCCGTTCTTTGTACATGGCCATAGCACAATTCCATCGGTTTAGGCGCTCCAAATTGGATGCATCTGATGAGACGTTTGAAATCGATTTGATGTGATCGTCCATTTTATCCGAACTCTCCTTCTTATTTCGATTCAAAGAAATTTGAATATCATCCCAATACACCGCCGTGACCGTTCCCAAAACCAAACCAGAAAACAAAACCCATTTGAATGGTACTTTCATCACCATGAGTATTCCTATTCCTGCAGCAAATACAACGGAAAGCCATGCTGCGCGCGTGTATGATAAAATTAACCCAATGGTCAAAATCAAACTACCAGTAACATAAAAAAAACGCAACAACGGGTTGTGTTGCTTTGAAAATAACTGCAAAATCACAAACGGGAAAACCAGTGCCAATGCCGCGCCATATACCGTATGGTCTTTAAACAATGGCTCCATAACCCAATGTGCTGAATCTTTATCAAATCCATGCATGGAATGTCTGATAATCGTGTACCCTATGGCCAAAATCAACGTCATAAAATACAACCGATACATCTTTTCTGGCAGTATATGCTTCTCAAAAAGCGGAACCAAAAATAAGAAACATGGGACAATGTACCACGCTCTTGCGATGATGTACTTCAATGAAACCAAAGGATCTTCGCTCGTCATTGTGGTAATCAACATCCAAGAAAAATAAACGGCCACCCACCAAAGCAAAGGGTGCTTAAAATACAACTTTCTTCCCAATGCAAATTGCCACAAACCCAATAAAAACAATCCCATCAAAAGCAATTCTGTTGGGATAATCAAACCCACTCCATCTATATCCAACTCCGACAAATCAATGCTCAGTGGCGTAACCAAAGCCATCAAATAGAAGGTCCAATGCATTCTAAAAATGGTCATGATGACCACCATGCCCACCAAGGGAATCAGGGACAAATAAAAAAATTCAAAATAGAAGGAAAAAAACAAGCAAAGGGCATACAACAAGCCCACCATCAACACCTTTCTTTGCATTGCGGATTCCAGCATTTACTATATCTTTCCTTGCGCCTTAATGCTCCGCCAATAGTTCATGACCAAAATGACAAAAACACCAAAAATCAAAGCTGATACCGTGGAAACCGCCACAATCAACCATCTGATGGGGTAAGACTTTTTATCAGCCTCAGCCGCGCTATCCAAAATAAACTTAGCAGGCAAATCCGATTCAATATCAATCTTCATCAACTCATGGCGCTTACGCAAAATATCCAATTTCTCATGAGCCGCCTCAATGTCTAAATCCAGTTTATTAAAGGCTGTGCCATACTTGGACAATCGATCCATCTCTGCCTTAATCTCCTTTGCTCTATCTGGATGACCCTTTGAAATGGAAGAACTGTAATCTTTCATCAAAGCCTCAATCTGATCCTTGTAGTCATAAACACCAAATTTTCTCAATGCGGTCATGCTATCCTCCATTGATTTAAGCTCACTCTCCTGAAAACGCAATGTGGCCTCTGCATAATTAAAGGCATCCCTTGCTCGATCACTGCGCATCCTATTGCTCACTGAATCCGTATACTCTGCTATGGCATTGGCCATTAGCATAGCCCGCTTAGGATCTGCGTCATAAACTTCTATTTCAATTCCACCAAACTTGGTCAAACTAGCACTTACATTCTTGTTGTACTCCTTGCCAATAAGCGTATTGGCGCCAGGATCAGATTTGGGAATTTCATAAACAGTCCAAAGATCAAAACGATCAATGACCTTGGTTTTGATTTGATCAGAGTTGATCACCTGCATCAAACGCTCAGCATCCTCTTCCTCACCGTAAGCCAAAACATCCTCCTTCTTTTGCTCTTCCAACATCTGCTCACCAAAAGAGTGCTGCTGCGTGGCAAACAATACAACAGTACTTTTGTATTTCTCTTGAATCATAAAAGAAACTGTTGCAGACAAAACAGCTGCAACCAACCCAATGATCATCAAGGGTTTTCTGTTCTGTAAAATCAATAAAATCAAATTCTCCGATGACTCCGGTTGTTGGTTCTTTTCCATCATTTTCAATTAACAAGGCACGACAAAACGAAAAAAAAAACGATTTATTTCGCGGTGCAATTTTAGACCAATTACCTGAATTTTGAAGCTTCTTAACTAGCAAAAGGTAGTTTTAAGCAAATAAATCTTGAAAATTCTAATTTTTATCTTTCTTTAAACAAGGGCGATGCTTACATTTGCAACCAAATTTTTTACGTCTAATTATGTCGCAAATCAACGGTAAAGTAGCACAGGTAATTGGTCCCGTAGTGGACGTTACCTTTCCTGCAGGTCAAAAACTTCCCAATATCCTAGACGCCATGGTGGCCAAGCGCCCCGATGGTTCTGATTTGATTTTAGAGTGCCAGCGCCACATTGGTGAAGACACTGTCCGCGCTATCGCTATGGATGCCACTGAAGGTATTCAACGCGGGGCTGAGGTTATTGCGATGGGTCAAGCCATCACCATGCCTACAGGAGACCAAATCAAGGGTCGTTTGTTTAACGTTGTTGGTACTGCCATTGACGGTATCGGTGAGGTAAACAAAGAAGGTGGTAATCCTATCCACCGCAGCGCTCCTCGTTATGAGGATTTGACCACCTCCGCAGAAATCCTTTTCACCGGAATTAAAGTTATTGACTTGATTGAGCCATACTCCAAGGGTGGTAAAATTGGATTGTTTGGTGGTGCTGGAGTAGGAAAGACAGTATTGATCATGGAGTTGATCAACAACATCGCAAAGGCATACGAAGGTTTGTCAGTATTTGCTGGAGTTGGTGAAAGAACCCGTGAAGGAAATGACTTGTTGCGTGAGATGATTGAGTCTGGCGTTATCAAATATGGTAAAGAGTTTGTTCACGGAATGGAGCAAGGTGACTGGGATGTAACCAAAGTAGATAAAGTTGAATTGGCAAAAAGCCAAGCAACTTTGGTATTTGGTCAGATGAATGAGCCTCCCGGAGCACGCGCTCGCGTAGCCTTGTCTGGTTTGACTGTAGCTGAATATTTCCGTGATGGGGATGAGCAGTCTGGTGGTCGCGATATCCTTTTCTTCATCGATAATATCTTCCGTTTTACACAAGCAGGTTCTGAGGTTTCTGCTTTGTTGGGTCGTATGCCATCAGCAGTAGGTTACCAACCCACGTTGGCTTCTGAGATGGGAGCTATGCAAGAACGTATCTCTTCTACCAAGCGCGGTTCAATTACTTCTGTTCAAGCGGTATACGTTCCTGCAGATGACTTGACGGATCCAGCTCCTGCTACAACCTTTGCTCACTTGGATGCAACTACGGTATTGAGCAGAAAGATTTCTGAGTTGGGTATCTACCCTGCGGTTGATCCTTTGGATTCTACTTCTCGCATCTTGACTCCTCAAATCGTTGGTGATGAGCATTACACTTGCGCGCAACGCGTGAAAAACATTCTTCAACGTTACAAAGAATTACAAGACATCATCGCCATCTTGGGTATGGATGAATTGTCTGAAGAAGATAAATTGTCAGTATACCGCGCTCGTAAAGTGCAGCGTTTCTTGTCTCAACCTTTCCACGTTGCAGAACAATTCACAGGTATCCCCGGTGTATTGGTTCCAATCGAGGAGACCATCAAAGGATTTAACATGATCCTAGAAGGTGCTTGTGATGAGTATCCTGAAGCCGCTTTCAACTTGAAAGGTACCATTGAAGAGGCCATCGAAGCAGGTAAGAAAATGTTGGCTGAATCAAGCAAAGCTTAATCGTCATGCATATAGAAATCATCACCCCCGATACCACACTCTTTCAAGGCGAAGCTACCTACGTGTTCTTGCCAGGAAGTGATGGAAGTTTGGGCGTAATGAACAACCACGCTCCGCTTATTTCTAGCCTTAAAAAAGGCACATTGCGTGTTCAAGACGCCAATGGTAAGGAAATGAAGTTTGAGGTGAATGGCGGAACTGTAGAAGTTCTGAATAATAAAGTGGTTGTTTTAGCAGAGTAAGCTGAACCAAATTCAATTTTGAAAATAGCGCCCATTGGCGCTATTTTTTATTGTTCAAGATTAAAAGTCAATGGAAAGATCATACCATTTGAGGGAAATGATTTTCAAACCTGAGCCCAACAAAAAAGGCCACCATTCGGTGACCTTTTGTAGTTCAATCAAACAATCCTAATCTTATTCCTTTGGCATGTCCTGGGGTGCAACATCTTCTTTCCTCTTAGGAGTCAATGAATGCAATATAGAACACAAGGTTCCATCTGCCGCTTGCATTTCCTTCTCAGCCAACATCTCATTGGCACGCTTGTGTGCGCCATCCAATGTCAATACAATGCTCCATGCGGCTTTGGCACAGACATCATCGTTGTTTCGTGCATAAAACACACCCAAGTAATCATACGCCTCTGCCAATCCCTTCTTGCTCTTCTCTATCGTTCCTGGGATATTCACCTCTGCTTCTACAATGCGGGTAATGTATCTTTCAAAATGGGGTTTACCCAATCCTTTGAAATCATCAGCTATTTCCATGCGGTTGTTGGCTTTTGCACGCATCAAAGTAGCTTCAAAATACTGCTCTTCCACTGTGGCAAAAACAGAATCAGCTCTCATGTAGTTTTTAGACAAATATAAATTTTGAGCCCAGTTGAAATAATCCAATGGCTTTCCTCCCAAACGCTTGATTTTCTTTTCTGTCCAAATCGCAACTTTATCAAACTTCTTTGCCTTCTTGTACAACTCAATGATATCGTCATAACCAGACTTATAAGCGGTATCCACTTCCATTCCTTTGGCAATCATTGCAATTCCCAAGCTATCTTGACCTAAAGCGTTCAACAATTTTCCTTTTACTGCATAATCAGCTCCTGTGATATACTTTGTATCCTGAACCTTTGAAAAGAAAGCATCAATATTCTCCAAACCTTTGGAATAGTCACCAGTTTCCAAACAAGTGTAAGCCAATACGCGATACATAACCGCGTTGTTGGGATTGCAAGGCAATGTGCGATCCAACTCAGCCATGGCTTTTGCAAAATCTTTTGCTAAGAACAAGAAAGTAGCATAGCGCTGTGAAGCACTGCAACTGTTGTTCAATTTCAAATAAGATTCATAAGCTTCAACAGCCTGACCAAAGCGTTGCGCAGACTTCAACAACTCTGCTTTTTCACGATAAGCTGGAGCAAAGTTGGGCTCAATCTTGATGGCTTCATTGTAAAAGTCCAACGCCTTATCCCAGTTCTCAACTTGCTTATACAATATCCCTTTCTTTAAAACGGCAATCACATTCAATGGATCAATGGTCATGGCCTTATTGTATTGCTCGATGGCCTTACTCAAATTGCTGGCCTCTATCCCTGATGTATACTTGCGTGCAGCATCTTCATAATCTCCCCAAACCACAAACAAATCACGGTTCTTTGGATTGCGTTTCAACACCTCGTTCAATGCGGTATTGGCCTTGGTCAAATCTTCCTTTCTTCCGTATGCGCTATAAACTGAGGCAACACCCAATAAAGCCTCTTGTGCCGACTCCTTGCTCAACTTCACTTTTTTCTCCATCACCTGTGTATTGGCGTAGGTCAACTTGGTGTCCATTCCAATCACATCCTTTTTCCAACCCAAAACTCCAGCAGCTCCAATGTGGTTCATGGGATTTCCATCCAAAATACGCGCACCCTTCTCAAACATCATTATCGCGCTATCCATTTTCTCCACAACCAATGAAGCATTGTCGGCCTCATTCAAAGCCCATTTCATGTAGTTTTCTCCTGTTTGGTAGTATATAGTGGACAACTTCATGGCAGCCTCAGGCTCTTGTCTGCCCATGGCCGCATTGCCAAATCCAATCAATTTTGAATATTCACTTGAAGCCTTTTCAAATTGCTCATTGCGCTTCAATAACGCTGCTGACTCTATGGTCTGCGCATTCACTTTCACAACCATGGCGAACAACACCGCCATCATCGTACCCAACTTAATCCTGTAATTCATAACACTTATTGTTTGATTTTAATTGTTCTAACTGGAGCCTTGGCCGCAACCATTCCCATCTTGTGAATGATCAACTGTCCTTTCTCTCCTGCAAGGTGAGAAACAAAGCCTGTGCCAAGGGTTTCTTTTAATCCTGTTCTTATCGCATACACATCTCTGCGGTATGGATAAGACTGATCAAAAATATACGCCTGGTATGGTTTGCGTGCGTATTTTTCTTGCTTTTCATTGTTGTCATTTATAACACCAACAACTTTTATTTTTTCGAGGAATGACAAGGATGTTGAGTCATCACGATCACTTATCCAAGAAACACTAATGACCCCTATAGCCTCTGGGTGTGTTGCAACATACTCTATGACTTCTTGATTGCTTTCTGTAGCAAAAAAGTTTTCAGGTATTGGCGCATTGCGCAAAAACTCTTCACGTATAAAACGAGCATTGCAAGATGCTTTGTTATCCAATACTACATTAATAGGAGCATTTTTTCCATTTAAATCACTCCAATTTTTGACTTGTCCATTCATAATGGACCTCACCTGGTCTGTTGTTAACACGGTATCTTTATTGGATGGATGAATGATAAAAGCAACACCATCTACCGCAATACGCACCATTTCAGGAAAACGCTTCTTGGATTCAAACATTTTCAATTCCTCATCGGTCAATCTTCTGTTGATCACAGCTGCTTGAATGCTGTCTTTCAACAACAAATTGATGACCTCTGTCTCTGGTAAATATTGCGCTTCTACATGGGCATTGTCATAGAATTCTTCAAACACTTCAATTTGAGATTCCATCATCAATTGGTAAGATACGTCTACACCCAATTTCAATTTTCCCGCAGAAATGGAATCCTTGGTGCGATCATAATTACCGCAACCCATTACAATTAAGACCAAAAGCACTCCTACAATATTCTTCATTCGTTTATTTTTATTATCAGTCTTCTGGCTCTGATGATGGTGTAAGATAAAACAACAACTACAAATGCATACCGATACCAACCTGTCACTACATCATCCATAAGCGGCGTGGCCAATACCAACACCAACATAAACATCATCATTACAATGGTTATGATTGCCAAAATGGTAGAGAAGTTTAGCTTTCCTTTTAACATGCGGTGCAAAGATACATTGAGTGCGCAATACAAATGAAAAAAGGGGCTTGCGCCCCTTTAAGATTATTTCAAAGAGAATCGCATCGGGATCGTCATTCTGAGACGAACCGAATTACCATTCATCTTGGCGGGCACAAATTTCTTTTTCAACTTGTTCACTGCAGTAATTGCAGCTTTGTTGAAACCTGGTCCTTCTTCCACACCACGTAATACAGTCACATTGGAAACGGAACCGTCAGCTTCAACTACAAAGTTCACATAAACTGTTCCCTCAATTTGGTTGTTCTTCTCCATTTCTGGATAGACGATGTTACTCAACAACTCAGCATACATGGCTTCCTCTCCACCAGGATAAGTTGCCTTTTCCTCTGCAAAGTCAAATACTTTGGCAGGGGCTGTATTCAAATCGACAGGCGTATAAGTATTCTCTGTAGGGATGATCAAACCATCTTCACCTTCAGTTGTCTCCGTTGAGATGTTTTTACGATCCAAATCCGTATCAGCGGGTGGTGGGTTTTCCACTTCCTCTGTGGTTACATCAATGGTGGTAAATTGAATCTGACGAATCTTGGGTGGGGGCGGGGGTGGTGGGGGTGGTGGGG
>CAMCTV010000067.1 GCA_945878635.1 Chryseobacterium gleum
CCTCAACATCAGCAGCAACCGCAGTGATTTCGCCAAATACCTGATGGAGAAGGCCGAAGAAAAACACACATTCAACAAAGAGAAACATCCCACCATCACTCTCAACGGTTACCAAAGGGTTAGTGTCCAGGGACCGCCTATCGTTCCAAAGGGAGAAGACGCCGTATCTGACTCAGCCCAGAAAGAAGCTGAGGAAGAAATCGAAAACGGAATGGACACCACCAAGTGGGAATTGTTTTGGAGAAAACGATTCCCCCAATTTTACCGCAGAAGCGACTCCATTGAATACGCCAAGTTGCACAGTCCCGCTTACCGATTTATCAAAGATTCGATACCAGAATTCAGACAACAATGGCTATCTGAGTTTGCATCCAACCACCAATTTGCGCCGAACGGAAAATACCATGAAGACGTTGAGGGATACAAGAGATACACTCCCTATCGTCCCTGGATTGAAGCCGCTGGGTTCAGTGTGGGATTTAATTACGGAGAAAAAGCCATCTGGTCAGACCGCGACCGATGGGAAGACCCCTACAGTTTTGAATCACGAGATGCACTTGGGGAATTTGATTTGTTGGACCACCATCTCAACGTGCCCAAAGTTGCGCAGAAGCTCATCCCATCTCCCTTTTCCAACTTAGGAAGAGCTACTTATCGGTACAACATTATCGATGTCCAAGAAAAAAAAGGCGGCAATGTGTATTGTATCCAAATACAACCCATCATCAAAAAAGAAGCGTTGATCAATGCCCAAATCTGGATTCAAGATTCCACGTTTAATATTGAAAAAACCAAGTACCAATTTACCCCACGTGCACTAACGTATTATCATCAATTTGAATTCGAAGAAGAATACATGCAATGGCAAAACCAGTCGTTGCCCAAGAACCGTTCGATCCATTACTCCATCATCGAAAATCAAGATACCCTATTGGGCAAAACGGAAATACAGTTTGAAAACCCCAAGCAAATGGAGACCACCACCAAAATGGGATTAGAGGTGCAAACATTTGCAGATGATGCTGAAAAGAAAGAAGACGACTTTTGGCCCAATCAGCGACGATTCCCCTTGGACTCGATTGAAACCGCTTATCAAACGTTTTGCGATAGCGTACAAAAAAAATACCTCAGTCCACGCTACAAACAAATCCGAGATTCATTATACAACCACGTCTCATTCTGGGATGTTACCCTAAATGGAATGGGGTTCAAAAACTCGTTCAAAGGATACAGTTATTTCATCAATCCACTGATTTCCCAGATGAACTTTTGGGGAATTGGAGGGTACCGTCATGTTTTTGGAGGTTCTGCATCCAAAGAAATAAATGCTCGAAATAGGGTTTCAGTGAATGGGCGCATTAGCTATGGTGTTGCCAATAAAGATTTGGGTGCTGATCTGCGTTTCAACTGGGATTACAAGCCAGAGAAATACATGCGAACCAGCATCCAAGTGACCAACTTATATGAGCAAATCAATGGATATGCTTCACTGGCCACCATGTTCAGTCGAAGCAACTTTGTCAAAAGAGAGGGATTAACCATTGCCCAAAGAATGGAATTGGCCACCGGTTTATTCGGTGAAGTATCGCTGAGCCACATGCGCCAACTTCCCATCAATAACCTGCAGCAGGACAATTGGTCGGGACAGGTATTTGGAGAAAACAATAAGCCCATTGATTTTGAAGACTACCTCAAAACTGAAGTTAGTCTTTTATTACAATACCGCATTGGACAACAATACTATCGCCGCAATGGCCGCAAATATTATTTACCCAATCGCAATCCTGAAATCTTTTTCACCTACCGAAAAGGAATTCCCAACCTGGTCAAGAGTGAGGTCAACTTTGATTATATTGAACTATCCATCCGACAAAAATTCCGTGTTCCTATCTTGGGTGAAGGCGAATGGGCTGCCTATGCAGGAACGTATCTCAACAAGAAAAGTTTACGCCTCATGGAATACCGCTATTTCAGAGGATCTGACTTCTTTCTTTTCTCTGACCCGACCAATAGTTTGCAATTGTTAGGACCAACCTTTAGCACTCCCAATGCATTCATGAAGGCCAATTACTTCCATCACTTCAATGGATTACTTACCAATAAACTTCCATTCATTCATCGATTAAAAATCACTGAGGCAGCTGGTGCTGCTACCCTAATTATTGCTGACCAAAACTTTTACCACCAAGAATTGTACTTGGGCATGGAAAGGGTTTGTAGAATTAAAAAACAACTTTTCAGGTTGGGATTGTACGCTTGTACTTCGGACAATAATTTTGGATCTGCCCGACTAACCTATAAATTTGGCATCGCATTTTTCAATACATACGCCAAAAATTGGACCTACTGAGCCTGTGACTCGCGCTCTCTGAAAAGCATCAAAAACAAAATGGCTACTACAGCAGAATATCCTGCAAAGGATAGCCAGATGCCTGACCAATCCAAATGGGGAATGGACTGCCCTTCTGCATTGGTGGTATAATGCGTAAAATAATGTTCAATCATCCATCCACTCACTCGACTTCCCAATACAGCTCCAACCCCATTGACCATCATGGTATACAAACCCTGGGCACTTGCGCGTATCGAAGGCTCTACACTTTTTTCAATGAACAATGATCCACTGATATTGAAAAAGTCAAAGGCCATTCCGTAAATGATACAGGACAAAAGAATCATCCACAAACCATCTCCCGGATTTCCAAAAGCAAACAAACCGAATCGCAACACCCAAGCCACCATACTGATCAACATCACCTGCTTAATGCCAAAGCGCTTCATGAAAAAAGGAATGGCCAAAATGAACAAGGTTTCAGAAATCTGAGCCAAAGAAGATACAATAGCGGGATATTTTACAGCCAATGTATCTGCATAGGCAGGATTGCCATCGAAGTCATGCAGGAAAACATCACCGTAGGCATTGGTCAATTGCAATGCAGCACCGAGCAACAAAGCAAATAAGAAGAATACGGCATAGTATCGATCCTTCAGCATTTTGAAAGCGTTTAAACCTAGGGCTTCAACCCATGATTTGCGCTCTAAATTTTTTCCTAAAGGAGGACACGCAGGAAGTGTGAATGCATAAGCGCCTAGGACAAAGGAAACAGCACCTCCCAAATAAAACTGAAAAGCATCGGTCTCATGCCCTGTTAAACTCACCGTCCACAAAGCCACAATGAATCCTACTGTCCCCCATACGCGAATGGGAGGGAATACCTTCACGACATCAATGCTTTTGTCTCTGGACAAAATCGCATACATGACAGTATTAGACATGGAGATGGTGGGCATGTAAAAAATCATCGTTACTAAAATCCTCCAAAACATTTCGTCTGGAGATTGCGCAGAAGGAACCAAAAACAAACCTATACCGCCCAACAAATGAAGGACGCCATAGAGTTTCTCCGCATTAATAAATCGATCCGATAGAATACCTGCGATGGCTGGCATGAACAAGGCTGAAATCCCCATGGTGGAGAAAATAACTCCAAACTGATCGGGACCCCATTGTTTGGTTTTGAACCAAAATGCACCAATGGTAATCAACCAACTTCCCCAAATAAAGAATTGCAAAAAGCTCAGCGCTGTTAAACGTAGTTTCATCATATTTCAAATATAGGGAAAGAGACTACTTTCTGGTCAAAAACAACTTTCCTCTATTGGTCCAAAACCAAACCATCAAAAAGAAACCTGCGATAATCAAAGCTGACAACCCCCAAGATTGTTGGGGAGAGTAATTCACTGACCATGCTTTCAAAGGCAAACCAAATCCCAATAACCCCTCATAAATCAACATCACATGGATGATATAAATTAGCAAAGTATTCTGACCCATGCGTAAAAATAAATTGTCCTTAAAAACAAAAATCTTATTGATCCAAATCAGCACGCCCAATACCATTAACACATATCCCAATCCAATCAGCGCGTCTTTATTGCTCAATTGAATATTGACATTGGACAGACCCAATTGTTGAATCACAAAATCCAATCCCCATAATATGTAATAAGCATCCCTAACCAAAACATACCCCAATAAAATCAGGACAAAGGCTGTACCATAGCGCAAGACATGACGCTCGTATAATCGAATCAAATGACCCATTCCTGCGCCAAAGATGGTGTATCCACTGAAACGAATAAAACTGAAATCAGAGTATTGACCATAAAAGAAGTTTTGAATCCATTTGGGCCAATCCGCTGGACGATAAATCACTTGAGCTTGAAGACCCTGATTCACCCATTCCTTTTGTTGATGAATGTAAAACTCCTGATATCCATTACAAATCAATACCACAAAAGCACCTGCAAAAGCCCACAAGTAAAAGGGTAATCGAAAGAGTTTGGAAAGACCGAACAACAAAAGGATTAAGAAGATGGCTACACCAATGGATTGCAATACATGAAATGCCATGAGCCAGTCGGTGTGATAGGTTGATCCATCCATCCAACAAGAAATCAAATTGCGCAAATGCATCTGCAACAGATAACCCCACAGCATCAATTCCAACACCCGCTTAAATCCTTTTCTTACGCGGTTGTTTTGCCAATAACTTCCATGCTCCTTTGGGGATGATAACAAATAAGCAAAGACAATTCCCGAGATGGTAAAAAACAATGGAGAGGTATAACCGTGCAAATGCTGCCAGAACACGTACCAGTCGGTATTCAATGCGCGATAGTCTGATGAAAGTAACTCACCCGTGATGTGACCTTCCAGCATCAAAAGGATGGCAATGGATCTTGCCATGTCAATGAAGACCAATCTTGGAGCTTTTACGGTTTGGGGTATCGCGTTCAAATCAAGACAAAAATAATGCTTTTCAATCTTTAATCAAGTTCAACTCTCAAGATGGGATATTGAGTGCGCCAATCCGCGTATTCGGGATAACGAACCAATCCAAACATGCTCTCCGGCTCCAATGCCATTACAATTCTTCTAAGCTGCGCCTGTCCGCAAGGGACATACCAGTAGTTTGATATATCTGAAACGGACATTGAATTGACCTCCCAGTGACCTTTCCAGCCCGGCACCTCCATGCCTTCCAAAGTTTGTGTTTTCCATCCTTCATGCTTCCATTGTTTGAACAAAAACGTTCCAGTGCTTAACCCTTTAAAAACGCGAATCTTTTCTATTCCATGGTGCATCAACCATTGATTCAATAACGTGTCTGAAACAGGAATCAAATATCCACTGGGCACCTGCACCTTTTTGATTGGCAATATTTCAGATTGATAAAACCCATAGCTAAAATTCTTTGCCTCATTGGAATCCCTGTGATACATGGGAGTCTTCCAATTTTCATTGCCCACAAAATGATCCATGGATATTATTACTTCATCTGCCAAAGGTTCTTGCTCTCTGTAACCATTGACGGCATTGACTACAACCTCGTTGTTCTTTAACACTACTTCCAATAACGCAGACAATAAAGCTATTTGTCCATCAACCCTACTTTGAATGTTGTCATTTCTACTTTTTCCGTTTAATCCTTCTATGATAAAAGACAAACTTCCTCCTACAGCTCCTAAACCTTGGCGACCATCATCAATGTCCACCGTGCTGTGCCTAATCCGCTCCTTTTTAGCGATGGATCCAACGGCATATTCAGAGAAGGAGATACCCTGTTGATTCATGATAGAGTCCACTGCAGGCAATAATACTCCCGAAGAAAAAGAATGATGAAAACTTCCCTTGCAATTCAGATTGGTGACAATGCCCAATTGCTCTTGGGTTCTCTTTTCCCAAGGGAATTCAGTTGTCCCCATTTCGAAAGGATACTCATGAATATCAATAAAAACATGTGGCATATATGATTGATACAGCTGATGAACCCATTGCGTCTCTTTTTCTAGCAACAACAGATGGTCTCTGTTTAAATCCTGATTCCTTCCGTTTCGCCTAGTTCCCTGCTCGTGCCCATCAGGATTGACCATAGGCACTACCATAAAATGGACATTTCCGTATCTTGCTTTCAATTTTTCCATTTCCTCCACCAACCACAAAGCAGCTTCCATAGCAGAAGGCTCATCACCATGTTGTTCCGCAATGATCATAATCTTCAAATCATGTTCTTGCCAATGCGTATTCATCACACTTAGAACTTCCCTTCCATTACTGCTCATGCCCAATACCTTGACTTTCACATCTTCCCTGCTCGTTGAACATAGCTTGATCCAATCCAACATCTCACCATAACTCGTCCATTGCTGAAAATGATTGCGCACTATCGGACGAGCCAGCTCCTGCGCTGTTGCTGTATAAAACAACAAAAGAAAAATAACCAATCCCGCCAGATGTCTCATCGAAAATTCCATTTCGACCAAACTAATCATTCCTACTATTTTTGCCAAATGAATCTACTTTTGTTTTTACTAACTTTTATCTTCGGGATGGTTGTTCTCGCTGGATTTATGGGGGCTTTTCGCAAACCTACAATCACACCAGAAAACATGCCCGGTTATTCCTTGCTTGGCTACCACTACCAAGGGCCTTACCAAAAGATTGGACCTTCCATTAAGAAAATTGCAGCACTAGCTAAATCAAAAGGAATAACTCCACAGATTATTGCCATTTACTTCGACAACCCGCAAGAAGTTAGAGACACCGAATGCAGGGCGTTGGCTGCCATCCGCGTGACGCCTGAAATTCTAACGCTTCTGCAGAATGAAAACCTCACCGCATTAGAAATACCTTCAGGAAATGCTTGGGTAAGCCATTGGAAAGGCGCTTCACTTCCAACGCGCATCATGGGAGCCATTAGGGTCTATCCATTTCTACAGAAAAAAATCATGGAAGAACAACTGATGGAAAAAGTCACTTTTGTTTACGAAGTGTACGAACCAAAAGAAACCATTTTTGTCATGCAATACAACCATCAAGTATGACGGCTCAAGATTACATTGATCATTACCAAATGCTCCCCCATCCAGAGGGCGGATTTTTTAAAGAAGTCTTCCGATCTTCTGAAAACATTCAATTTCCCGGATTCGATGGAAACAGGAATTATTGCACCAGCATATTTTTCTTGTTAGAAAAAGGTCAAACTTCCGCATTGCACCGCATCAAGAGCGATGAAATTTGGTATCACCATGATGGAGGAACTTTAGTCATCACTGAAATAGATGAAAACGATGTGGAGATACAAACCAAGCTGGGCAAAGACTTTCGCATGTCTGAAAAACTTCAACATGTAGTATTCGCGAATCGATGGTTTGGAGCACATGTGCTAGAAGGTGATTTTGTATTGGTCAGCTGCTCCGTTTCTCCGGGATTTGATTTCAGCGATTTTGAATTGAAATAAAAATGGCATCTTTCTCAGATGCCATTTCAATTATTCACGTTGTCTAAGATTACTCCGTTATAACAAAATCCGTCCTGCGGTTTTTGGCACGATTCACATCGGAATCATTAGGAACCGTTGGCTGTGTTTCCCCATAACCTTTGGCTGTAACTCTATTCTCTACAACCCCAGCAGATACCAAATAACGTTTCACCGCATCAGCACGCTTTTGAGAAAGCGCTAAATTCATCGCATCATCTCCTACGTCATCCGTATGCCCACCGACTTCGATTTTACGTTGTGGGTTTTTGTTCAATAAAACAACCAACTTATTCAACTCAACAAAACTCTCTTTCTTCAATACATCACTATTGGAATCAAAAAACACATTTTTCATCCCGTCATTGGTGGTATTGACCAAAGAAATCTTTGTTCCTACTTTCAACTTTTGAAGCGCGATATTCAACTTGTAAGGTTCCTTTTGCACTTCATTGCTCAATGTAAAGCGTTCTGAATGGAAGAGGTATCCGTCTTTGCTCACATTCATTACATAGTCACGTCCAGGAGGAATACAAAGTAGGAAATTCCCTAAAACCGCATCAGAGTATGTATTGGCAATTACAGCTCCAGTCTCCATATCCAACAACTCCAATTGCGCTTCTAATTTTTTAAAACTCGCTTTGTCTGTTATGACGCCCGCTACGTAGGAAACCTTTTTGGGTCTTGCAAAATCAGGCAACAAGAAACGGTACAAATCCAAACCACCCTTTCCTCCCGGACGAGCCGAGGCAAACAAAGCGTACTGTCCATCAGTAGTGACTTGAAAACTATTCTCGTCATGCTCAGTGTTAATAGGGTAACCCAAATTGATCGGCTTACCCCATTCCCCTTGCTCGTCTCTGCGGCTCAAAAAGATATCCATTCCGCCCATTCCTGGATGACCGTTTGAACTAAAATACAACGTATTTCCGTCAGGATGAATCATCACACTCTCCTCTTGAAAATCAGTATTCACCCATCCTCTTACCTTCTCTGGTTTGCTCCATTCTCCCGTCTCTCTTAATACAGAATAATAAATATCCTGTTCTTGAATACCACGCGCACTGCGTTTTCCACGAACAAAATACATGGTCTTGCCATCAGCTGAAAATGAAGGCTGGCTTTCCCATGCTCCAGTATTGATCATACTCCCCAAGTTCTTTCCTGGCTCCCACTCATTGCCTTTCTTCAATGAAAAAAACAAATCGCAACTTCCAACTCCCGTTCGCTCTCCTCCCCATTGACCATCCAATGTTTGACATGCCGTGAAGATCAAAGTAGAACCATCTGCGCTCAATGAAGGCGCACCTTCATTCATCGCAGTGTTGATGCTGATGATGGGCTGAGCTGGCGCATAAACACCCAAGTTATCTCTTCGAGAAATGAAAAAATCTTCTTGTTGACCAGCATCAACACGGTTATCAGGAACCAAACGTGTAAAGAGCAAGGTATTTTCATCAGCGGTAACGCATGGATAGTATTCATCATATTCAGTGTTCACACCATCGCCCATATTGACAGGTTCAAACGGTACCGGATACTTCAATGCCTTTTGTGCAAAAACACAACTAGCCAAAATCAATTGCGCTTTTTTCTCAATCAATTTATCATTCTTGGGGTAAGGCATAAACTTGGTGATGCACTTCTCTGCTTTGGCATACTCCGCCTTGGCCATGTAGGCTTCTGACAAAATCAAAAAAGCCTCTGGAAAAATTTCAGGATGCAGGGCAACGCCTTTTTCCAAACTAGGAATAGCAGCATCCCATTGCTGGTCATCTATGTACAATTGCGCCAAAAGGAAATGAGCCTCTGTAAAATCAGGGTAAGCCTTCACCAAATCTTTCAGCAATGCGGCTGATTCTTCCGTAGCTCCCAGTTTATACTTCTCTCCGGCTTCTTCATATCGCTTGATGGCCTTTCGCTCTGTAATGGTATATTGAGGAGCGGGTTGTGACAAAGCACAACTAACAAAACCCAATAAGATCAAAAATGCGGCAATGGAATTCTTCATTTAATAATTGGTTTTAATCACATAAACATCTTCATTATCCCGTTTCATGTAAAAAGTCTCACGGGCATAACGTTCTAAAGTTCGGTAGTTGGTGGTTAAATCTTTCAGATCATGGTCCACCGTTTGGTTCTTTTCTTTCATCATATCAATCTCAGCTTGCAAACGATCACATTCCCATTTGGACCTAACGATGTAAAACAAATTGATATTGTGAATAAAGGAAATGTAAATCAAATTGAACAGAAAAGCCAAAATGAATTTGTTCCGAAAGAATTTTATGATCAATCGCTTCATGCAAGCAATTTCATCTAAAATTCGTGCCACTGGTCTGCAAACAATATTTCTTGTTAACAGTTTATGGTGAAACATCGTAGCTTTGAACATGCTTTTTGACGGCGCATCCCAGGGTGATTTACAATGGCAAGAAATCAAAGATCTCTTGGCTGAATTGTGCTATCAACCATCAGCCAAGCAGAAACTTTTGACACTTTCACCCATCCACCATTCTACCCAACTGAAAAAAGATTTGGGGGAAATGGAAGAATTCCTGGGCCTTATGGGAAGCGGAGGTCATTTACCCAGCGGTGAATTTGCGGAAATCAGCAGAACATTGCAAATGCTGCAATTGCGTGACTCAGTTTTGAATGAAGACGATTTTAAAAACATCGTCTCCAACACCCTCATCACCAATGACTGGGTTAAAATCAAGAATTTATCTGGCAAATTCTGGGAACACCTTCCCAAGCATTTCGAGCATGTGATTGAACAAAAGGAAATCATCCCCATCATTGAATCTGTCTTTAACCCCAACTGGCAAGTAAAAGACGATGCCTCGCCCGAGCTCAAAAGCATAAGGGAAGGCATCACCGTTGTCCGCAGACAAATCACCAAGAATTTCCAAAAAGTATTGCGTGATTTACAAGGAAAGGGATTCATTGCGGCAACCGAGGAGGGATACCAAAATGAAAGAAAAGTCTTGGCTGTTATTAGCAGTTACAAGAAAAACGTTGCGGGGATTATCACAGGAAGCAGCAAAACAGGTTCCATTACTTTTATAGAGCCTGCGGTCAATATCGCTTTGAACAATGAATTGGAAATGCTCAAAGAAGATGAACTCAAAGAGATCAGAAAAATTCTGTGGCAACTGACTCAGGCCATCAAAGGATACGCTCCTTACCTGTTGTCTGCACAAAAGATGCTTATCCATTTTGATTTCCTCAGGGCCAAGGCGCGTTTGGGCTTAAAATACAACGGCATTATTCCCACCATCAATGAGCAGCCTGAAATAAAAATCAAATCTGGTTACCACCCTTTGCTTTATCTTCAGCACAATGCGCAGAAAAAACCGATCTTTCCACAAGATGTACACTTGAGCACTGAGAAACGCATCTTGGTTATCAGCGGCCCCAATGCCGGGGGAAAATCCGTCACCATGAAGATGATGGGATTGATTCAGGTCATGTTTCAATGTGCGATTCCCGTTCCCGTAAAACAAGGTTCTGTACTCGGTATTTTTCACGCATTTCTTACCGATATCGGTGACCACCAAAGCATAGAGAACCAACTTTCTACCTACAGCTA
>CAMCTV010000068.1 GCA_945878635.1 Chryseobacterium gleum
CAAGTGAAGAAATTGGGAGGCCATCCCAAAGTGCTCAATTTGTTTGCCTATACTGGTGGTGCTTCATTGGCAGCGTGCGCTGCTGGTGCAGATGTTACGCATGTGGACAGCATCAAGCAAGTGGTTACTTGGGCCAATGAAAATAGACAGTTGAGCAATTTACCGGACATCCGATGGATGGTGGAGGATGCTTTGAAATTCGCTCAGCGTGAGCAGCGCAGAGGGAATTTGTATCAGGGTATTATTTTGGATCCACCTGCGTTTGGTCATGGACCAAAGGGCGAGAAATGGAAGTTGGAGGAGAACATCGCCGAGATGATGGAGAATGTCTTGTCCATATTGGATCCTAAAGGCTTTCTCATCATCAATGCCTATAGCCTTGGACTTTCTGCATTGGTTTTGGAGAATTTTTTGCGCACAACTGCAGGTTCAAGATTGCACATTGGAGAGTTGTATTTAAAATCAACCAGTGGTGTTCTTTTGCCGCTCGGCGTATTTGGGAGGATCTATGCGCAGTAATCATACATTGGTCAAGAGCATTGCTGCCTTGAAGCCGATGCTCAAGAGTAGATTCGGAGTCAACCGAATTGGCTTTACAGGCTGGTGGACCAATCAACAGCGCATTACTTCAGATTTGACCATTGTGGTTGAACTGGATGAACCCATGGGTTGGCGTTTCTATGCCCTCAAAGGTTTCTTAGAGGCTAAGCTACAAATGCGGATTGACTTGACCACGCATGAGGGGGTTAAGCCAGTCATCAGAGAAGAGTTTGAATCCATGATTCGATTTGTATGAAAAGAAAACCCATTAGACCCTTTATCAGTTATGTTGGCGATATGGTCATGGCTGTGGAGCGCATATTGAAATATTCTGAGCATTTATCTTTGAATGAGTTTCAAATGGGGGGGATGACCAAAGATGCTATTTTTTACAATTTTCAGATATTGGGAGAAGGTGTGAAGCACATTCCTTTTCATTTTCAAAACAAGCACAAGAATATCCCATGGATGTACATGGCCGCATTGCGCAATGATATTGTGCACGAATATTTTGATCCTGATGATGAGATTGTATGGAATATCATCCAATTGGATCTTCCCGCCAATCTTGTGGATCTTCAAAACCTATTGGAGAAGTTGGAAAATGAAAAAAAATAACCTTATTCTTTTTATCCTATTTTTTATGTGTATACATGTTCAGGCCCAAGTGCACAATCATTCCTTTTCAGAGCCGAGCAAGGTGACTTATGGTCATCTTTCATGGAAGGCAGATGTTGATTTCAAGAATCAAAAAATTACGGCCAATGCTACTTATCAATTGGTGCATAAGGCAGCTTCGGACTACCTGATTCTGGATGTCAAAGGTTTGAATGTTCAGACCGTAGAGGTGGATGGTCAATCTGTTCCTTGGCAAATAGAAGAGAAAGATCCTATTTTAGGCAGTGCCTTGAGAATCCCGATTTCATCAACTTCCAAAGCGGTTGTAGTTAAATACAATACAACAGAGAAGTCGGATGCATTGCTCTGGGTGGAAGGTGAACATCCTTTTTTGTTTACACAATCTCAAGCGATCTTGGCGCGTACTTGGATTCCATGTCAAGATTTGCCTGCAGTGCGCTTTACCTATGACGCAACAGTAACGGTACCTGCATCACTGTTGCCGTTGATGAGCGCCCGCAATCCAAAGGTTCTCAAGCAGGAGAACAATGCGGCCATCACTTATTCATTTGAGCAACCCAAACCCATACCCAGTTATTTGTTGGCTTTGGCTGTCGGTAACATTGAATACCGCGCTATAAGTCAGCGTGCTGGTGTTTACGCCACACCGCAATTGATTGCAGAAGCTACGGAAGAGTTGAGTGATTTGGAAAAGATGATCGCTGCTGCTGAAGGTTTATATGGCCCTTATCAATGGGAGCAATTTGATGTTTTGATTTTACCTCCTGCATTTCCTTTTGGCGGAATGGAGAACCCCATGTTGACTTTTGCAACGCCTACGATTTTGGCGGGAGATAAGTCATTGGTTTCTCTCATTGCCCATGAGTTGGCGCACAGCTGGAGTGGAAATTTGGTGACCAATGAAACATGGAATGACTTCTGGTTGAATGAAGGATTTACCGTCTATTTTGAATTGCGCATCATGGAAGCCCTTTATGGAAAGGAGATTTCAGAGATGTTGGCAGCATTGAATATTCAGGATTTGTACCACACCATAGCGGAACTTCATCCCAATGATACCCACTTGAAGTTGGATTTGGATGGACGTGATCCAGACGATGGAATGAATGACATTGCATACAACAAGGGGTATTGGTTGCTCAGAACCATTGAGGAGCGCGTGGGTCGGGTAAAGTTTGATCGCTTTTTGAAAAAGTATTTTACAGAGCATGCTTTTCAGGTAATGAATACAGAGCGATTCATTGAGATTTTGCATCGAGAGTTGCTGGATCCTGGAAATGCACAGTACATTGGGGTTAATCAGTGGGTATATCAACCCAATATCCCGCAGAATGCCTATCCCATCGTTTCTGATCGCATTGTGAAGGTGGATGAATTGGTTGCTGTGTACAACAACGACTCGTTGTCCAACGATCAAATTCCTTGGAAGAAATGGACCTATCAGGAGCAATACCGTTTTTTGACTAATGTCAAGTTTAAGAGCCTAGAACAGTTTCATACTTGGGATCAATTTCATCAAGTATCGAGTACCAAGAACAAGGAAATTTTGTTTGCTTGGATATTGAAGAGTATTGAAATGAATGATCAGTCATCGCATGCTCAGAAAGTATTGACTTCGTTCCTAGGTGAGGTGGGACGGAGAAAATTCATTGCGCCATTGTACAAAAAGTTGATCCATGAAGGAAGGTCCAATGAGGCCAAGGATTATTTGGAAAAATTCAAGGGCGTTTATCATGCCGTTACCCGTCAAACGGTGATGGACTTTTGGAAGTAATCAATGAATATGTTGGAAGGCAACGCCCTCAGGACGTTTGTGCTTCCATCGTTTGTGGGACCACAACCATGATGAAGGTTGCTTCATGATGTCTGCGGTAAGCGCTTGATTCAGTCTTTCTATGATTTGTCCTTTATTACAATTTTGAGGCTCAGCTTCAATGAGTTCATAGACCGTTGTATAATAGCCTCTTTTTACTTTGTAAATGTGTGCGTAAATAATGGGGAATTGGTATTCTCTGCTGACTTTTTCAGGGCCATAGTAGCACGCCGTTTCCTGATTTAGAAAAGTTGTCCAATATGATTTTCGGGGATTGGCAGGTGATTGATCAATGGCAAAAACGGGAACGATGAATTTATCGTGGTTGTCCTTGAGATATTGTCCAATATCCAATGTTCTTACCAACAATGTCCCAAATCTCCCACGTGTGGATCTCATTTTTTCATCAAAGAATGGATCAGCAATTTTTTTGTAAATCCCCACCACTTTGTGCTTTAGATGCAGCGGTCCTGTGATGGCCCAGAGTTCCCAATTGTTGTAGTGTCCACCACAAATCATAACGGATTGATTCATCGATTCAAATGGATGAAAAGCCTCGACATTTTGATGGGTCATCCTTTTGTTGGCTTGGCTTTTTGAGACGGTAAACTGTTTGACGGTCTCAATGATCAAATCGCAGAAATGCCGGTAGAAGCCGCGTTCTATTTTTCTTTTTTCTTGTTGTGACTTATCAGGAAAGGAGCGGTCGATGTTTTGACGAACCACTTTTTTTCGGTATCCTAATAGGTAATAAAGAACAACGAAGAAAAAATCACTAACACGATACAATACCCAATAAGGCAATAAACTGATGGGAATCAAAAGGGTCCAATATAAAATGCGAGACATGTCTAAAAAGTTAGCGTTAGACCATCGTAGGCCAGTTGCATGTTGGAGGGTAATGAAGCTTGAACCTCCTGTTGCAAGCCCAACTGGTGGCTGATGTGTGTGAAATATACTTTTGGAATTTGGAGTTCTTGTGCTAAAGCAATGGCTTCTTCAAGGGTGTAATGGGAAGGGTGCTTTTCATTTCTCAGCGCATTTAAAATCAATATTTGACTGCCGCGAATTTTATCTTTGGTTTCTTGACTCATATAGTTGGCGTCAGTAACATAACTCAGATTGCCAATTCTAAATCCAAGCACGGGAAGATTAAGGTGCATGACAGGCAGCGGCGTGATGTGCCAAGATCCAATTTTAAATGGTTCCTCAGTAATGGAGTGTAGATTGATCTTCGGAACTCCGGGGTAATGTTGATTTTCAAAAACATAATTGAATTCTCTGCGCAATGCCGATTCCACAGTATCTGTGCAATAAACATTCATGGCCTTGTCATAGCGGTAATTGAAGGCTCTAATGTCATCCAGTCCTGCGATGTGATCCTTGTGCTCATGGGTAAACAGAACCGCATCCAAAGACTGAATCCGCTCCCTGAGCAGCTGTTGCCTGAAATCGGGGCCACTATCAATGACAATGGTTTGGTGTTCATCACGGATTAAAACGGATGTACGCAGTCGTTGATCTTTTGGGTTTTTAGAACAACAGATGCTGCAGTTGCATGCAATCACGGGCACACCCTGTGAAGTTCCTGTTCCTAAAAATATCAATTCCATGGCGAATCAAAAATAAAGGAAAAAGCAAGCAGTATGGCTAACTTTGTGGCATGTCTGAAACAAAACATCCTTGGAGAGTCCCTTTCATGGTTTATGCCGATGCGGAAGGAAATATTTTTGAAGATACCCGATATGAAGCTGTGGGAAGGTCTGGTTTCAATGTGTTGCCATTGACTCCTGAGGATTTTATTGAGTTGCCATTTGGGAGTGATTTGTTGACCTTACCAGGTCGCAGACCATATGGATTAGAGGAATCGGGAGAGATGATCATCCGTGAGGATGTGCAAGCGGTGGCAGCGTTGAACGCTCCTGCCTACACCCAATTGTATTCCGCAGCTTTTGGAACAGAAGAAGAGAATGCGCCTACGTTGCCGTTGTATGCTTATACAACAGTTGGTTGGTTGGATGATAAGTTTTATACCACAGCGGTGCGCATTGACCCAGATGAGCGCCAAGATTTGGTGAATTTTGATCGTGAGAAAATTTGGGAAGTCACCAAGGAACGCATCGCGCAGCATCCCGACAACCGTTTGATTCAGCATTTGGGTCAAAATTGTTCATTGCGCTATTGTTGCCCAGCAGCGCGCAATTTCTTCATGGGGCGTTGGGAATGTCCCATCCCCATCTCACCTGCTTGCAACAGCAATTGTTTGGGTTGTATTTCATTTCAACCCAAGGAGCATGAATTGACTGCTCCACAGGATCGATTGGATTTTATTCCCACTGTGGATGAGATTTTGGAATTCACTGTGCCTCATTTGGAGTCAGCCGATAGAGCCATAGTTAGTTTTGGTCAAGGTTGTGAGGGAGAGCCGCTTTTGGTTTGGCAGTTGATTCGCGATGTGATTGTAGAAATCAGAAAAAGAACCAAGCGAGGAATCATCAATGTCAACACCAATGGCAGCAAGCCTAAGGCAGTAGAAGAGTTGATGCGCGTTGGTTTGGATAGCATACGGGTAAGTTTGAATTCGGTGAGGAAGGACATTTATGAGGCGTATTACTTGCCCAACAATTATCAATTTGAAGACATCCGTGAGTCGGCACGAATTGTACGTCAGCATGGCGGATGGGCCAGTATCAATTATTTCACTTTTCCCGGTATGACAGACCATCCCGAAGAATTGAAGGCCTTACAAGATTTTATTCGTTACACGGACATCAGCATGATCCAATGGCGAAACTTCAACATTGATCCAGATTGGTATTTGGGCAAGTTGAATGTCATGGAACTTCCTGAAGGTTTGGGCATCAAGAATGTGATGGATCAAATCAAATCAGAATTTCCGCATTTGAAGTATGGGTATTTTAATCCGCCACATGGTGATGCCCGCGGAGCTTTTTTAAGCAAAGAGTAATTAAGGCTCAATGCCCATAGCCTTGGCAATGTTTGGCTTAAAGTACAATTCGCTTTTCATCACTTTTCCATCTTCTCTGAAAATGGGTTGGCCATTGGCGTCTAACTTGCTCATGTTGCTGCGCTGAATTTCTTCAAAAACGGGTGCCATCACGGCTTGCAATCCATGCGCATTGATGGTTCCGCACAAGATATAGAGCATGTCTCCTAGGGCATCTGCAATTTCAACAATATCGCCGTTTTGCGCCGCTTCCAAATATTCTTCATTCTCTTCTTTCATCAAATTGAACCGCAAATTCATTTCTTTTTCAGGAATGTGCGCCATGGGCTCTTGGCGAACAGGAAGCATAAAAGCATGGTGAAAAGTCTTTACATGCTCGATGGCTTGGGTCAAGGTCAATTCGTTTTTCATGGTTCAAATTAAATGCAAAAGCTGCCACTCTTGAACAGATTTGATGGAAAAGCCACAAAGTCGTATTTTTGCTTGAATGACTTGGAAGGAGGCGATCAGAAAAATCTGTTGGACATTGCATTTGGACCTTACGCAGAACATGCGTTATGACCGCGCAACCCATGCTTTTTTGTCGCATCGCTTGCGTCCAAATTCCAACACCATTGATGTTGGATGTCACAAAGGGGAGGTATTGGAGTGGATGATTCAGTTTGCACCTCAGGGCAAACATTGGGGATTTGAACCCATACCTTCAATGGCCCAAGATCTCAGAAATAAATTTCAACAGGGAAATGTATCCATCAAGGAATTGGCCTTGAGTGATAACAACGAAAAGACTACTTTTCATTGGGTAAAGAATGCCCCTGCTTATAGCGGATTGAAAAGACGGACTTATGCATTAGAACACCCTGAAATTGAGCATATCGATGTTCAATGTGCTCGTTTGGATGATGTATGTGATTTGAATAAAGTGGATTTGATTAAGATAGATGTGGAAGGCGGGGAATGGCAGGTTTTGCAAGGGAGTGAGACCATCATTACCCGAGATCATCCGGATGTTATTTTTGAATTTGGGAAAGGAGCCTCAGAATTTTATCATACTACACCCAAAATGATATTTGACTTTTTTGACAACAAGGGTTATCAATTGTTTGCTTTGAATTCAAATTGGAAAAAAGGATTTTCACTGAATGAAAAAGATTTGACTGCTTGTTTTGAGAGTGGATCAGTCTATTATTTCTTTGCTTCCATCGCACCATATAAAAATTAAAATAGTAAGTTTGTTTTCAATACCATTGCAATGATCAATAGGGAAAAAAGAGCAGGAACACCGTCCATGATGGTGACACAATTGACAGAGTCCGCCACATTGGCGATGGCCCGTAAGAGCAGAGAGTTGCAGCAACTAGGAGTGGCTGTGGTGAGTTTGAGTTTGGGTGAGCCAGACTTTAATACCCCTGAGTTTATTAAAGATGCAGCCGTGCAAGCCATGAAGGACAATATTACCCATTATCCTCCCGTGAATGGTTTGGCCGATGTGCGCAAGGCGATTGCCGAGAAGTTGAAGCGAGACAATGATTTAACTTATTCGGAAGATGAAATTCTGGTTTCAACAGGTGCCAAGCAATGCATAGCCAATGCCATTCTTTCATTGGTGGATGAGGGTGATGAAGTCATCATGCCCAGTCCATACTGGGTGAGCTATGCTGAGATAGTGAAAATGGTGGGAGGAGTTGTAGTGGAAGTACCTGCGGGCGTTGAGAATGATTATAAAATTACCGCTGATCAATTGAAGAATGCTATCACGGATAAGACACGTTTGATCATTTATTCCTCTCCATGTAATCCCACTGGATCTGTCTATTCTCATGAAGAATTGCAGTCTTTTGCCAATGTTATTTTGGAGTATCCAGGTTTGTATATCATCAGTGATGAGATTTATGAATTGATTCATTTTGGCGAGCGACCAGTGAGTATGGCTGCCATTGATGGCATGTGGGAGCGCACCATCACTGTAAATGGTGTTTCCAAAGCTTTTGCCATGACCGGTTGGAGGATTGGTTATTTGGCAGCGCCGAAATGGATTACTGATGCTTGCAACAAAATGCAAGGTCAAGTGACTTCGGGAGCCAATAGCATTGCGCAAATGGCAGCCAAAGCCGCGGTGCAAGCAGATCCTAGTGTTGTTGCAGATATGGTAAAAACCTTCCGCCATCGAAGAGATTTGGTGTTTGATTTGTTGAAAGATATTCCCAACATCAAAATCAATTTACCTGAAGGAGCATTCTATTTCTTTCCAGACATTAGATTTTATTTGGGTAAACAATACAACGGCAAGCGCATAGAAACGGCGCAAGATTTGTGTATCTATTTGCTGGAAGAGCATCGATTGGCTTTGGTTACAGGTGAAGCGTTTGGAGATCCCAATTGCATCCGGATTTCTTATGCTACAAGCGATGAAGTGTTGCGGGAGGCCATGTTCCGACTAAAAAATGGTTTGGCAGCATTACAAGATTAAGAAATGAACAATAGATTAAAGGAAATAGTAGACGCTTTCCCCAATCAAAGGGTTTTGGTCGTGGGTGATGTCATGATTGACGCCTACTGTTGGGGCAAAGTAGATCGCATATCTCCTGAAGCTCCGGTTCCAGTAGTGGCGGTTCAGAAATGGGATTATCGATTAGGAGGAGCCGCCAATGTGGCCTTGAATGCAGTTGCCTTAGAAGCCAATGTGGCCATTTGTTCGGTTGTAGGAAATGACAACCATGGAAAGCGTTGTATGGATTTGTTTGCTGAGAACAGCATCGATACGCAAGCATTGATTCATTCCAATGATCGACCCACAACTGTTAAAACGCGTGTCATAGCTGCAGGTCATCATTTGGTACGTATTGATGAAGAGGTCACCTTTGCATTAAATGACAACGAAGAGAGAAATTTACTTGAAGCCTTCGATGCGGCATTGTTGGCTTTTCAGCCTCAAGTCATCATATTGGAAGATTACAACAAAGGAGTGTTGACCATGAAGGTCATTGAGCATGTCCTGAATCAAGCGAGAATCAAGCAAATTCCGACCACGGTAGATCCCAAAAAGGATAACTTTTTGGCTTATCAGAATTGCACCTTGTTCAAGCCCAACTTGAAAGAACTCCGAGAAGGTTTGAGGATGGAGGTGCACCCTACACAGAAGGATTCCATTCAATCCGCTTTGGATACATTGAATCAAGCTTTGCAAGCGCAAATGAGTATGGTTACTTTGTCTGAACATGGTATTGCCATATGGAACGGAGATGCGTTGTTCCAGGAAACAGCACATGCAAGAAAGATCGTTGATGTTTCTGGTGCCGGAGATTCCGTTATCGCAGTGGCTTCATTGGCTTTGTCAGCCGGAGCTTCACAAAATGAGATTGCTCAATTGTCCAATTTGGCAGGTGGTTTGGTCTGTGAGAAGGTGGGGGTTGTCCCCATCACACGTGCGATGCTTTACAAAGAAATTTAGTTTGTTAATGAAGTGGCGTTGTAAATTTGCCACATGTCCAATCCAGTAGTTAAGCCTTACAACCAAGGAAGTAAGAAAGAAGAAGTAGAAGCAATGTTTGATAACATTGCCCACAAGTACGATTTTTTAAATCACTTCTTCTCTCTTGGAATAGACATACTTTGGAGAAAGCGTGCCATCCGAATGATTAAGCAATATAAGCCCAAGCGTATTTTGGATGTAGCAACAGGGACAGGTGATTTTGCGATTCTAACCGCCAAGCAATACAAAGAGGTAGATTCCATTACCGGTATTGATATCAGTGAAGGGATGCTGGATGTGGGAAGAAGAAAGGTGGTTTCTCAAGAGTTGGAAAGTACCATTCAATTTAGCAAAGCTGATTCAGAGAATCTTCCATTTTCGGATGAGACATTCGATGCGGTGACAGTTGCATTTGGCGTCCGAAATTTTGAAAATTTGGAACAAGGTCTTTCAGAAATGAGAAGGGTTTTGACCTCCAATGGTGTAATAGCCATTATCGAGTTTTCCAAGCCCAAGCGTTTCCCAATCAAACAACTTTTTGGTTTTTATTTCAAATTTTTAATGCCCAAGATTGGAAATTGGTTGGCGAAAGACAGCCGTGCCTATTCCTATTTGCCAGAGAGTGTTGAGGCTTTCCCTGAAGGTGAGGCTTTCAAAGTTATTTTATCCAAAGTGGGCTTTTCAAAAGTTCAGATTATTTCATTATCCGGAGGCATCGCGAGCATTTATTTTGCTCATAAATGAAGGTAACGGTATACCCATCAGTTTTGAGAGGCGAGGTTCAAGTTCCTCGAAGTAAGAGTATCGGTCAACGAATATTGGCTTGTGCCCTAATGGCCAATGGTGAAACAACCATTGATGGATTGCCGGACTCGGATGATTGCAACAACGCATTGGAGGTGATTAGGCAGTTGGGAGCTGTTGTAAGAAATGACAACGGTAAGTTGTTGGTTCGTGGAGGATATCCTTTCAACTTTCAAGCGGACATTAGAATGCCGAAAGATCGTTTGTCCGTCGGCGAAAGTGGATTAGCGGCTAGAATGTTTGGACCCATCATTGCCCTATGGCATGAGGAGATTGAAATGGAGGGTACAGGCACGTTGATCAAGCGATCCATGAAAACCTTGGAGGAATGGTTGACCATGTTAGATGTGAAGATAGTTTTGAAAAATGAAACTTTGCCTGCTCGCATTCAAGGTCCATTGCTGGGAGGAAAAATTATTTCTGCCCCCATTCATTCTAGTCAATTCATTACCGGAATGTTGTTGGCGGGCGCTGTGACCAAGAGAGGAGTGGAATTGGAGTTGGAGAATATTCCAAGCAAAGGCTATGTGGAC
>CAMCTV010000069.1 GCA_945878635.1 Chryseobacterium gleum
ACTTAAAAGCTTAAAACCTTTTTTTCTTGCACTTTTCAGCAAACCTTTTTCGCTTTACTTCGTAATATGGATATGGTCAAAAAAGGGATACTCATCACGCTACTTCTGATGGCAGGACAATGGGTTTTACACGCCCAAAATTGTCTCACTGTATTGGATAATGATGGCGATCCATCTTCTCATCCTTATTGGTATTCTTGTTCCGGAGGGAACTTCAATTTCAATCTTCAAAGCAGTGAGACATGGGGTGCTGTATCCATTGCTTGGGGCGATGGAACGGTCAACACCATTGATCCCAATTGGGAAGCCAATGAAATCATCACACACATCTATTCAGCTGCAGTTGATACATTTGTTGTTACCATAGCGCAGACAGCTGGGTCGTGCATCCTTACAGGAGTTGTTGTGATGGAACAAGCCACGGCGGCTTCCATTCAGATCCCTTTTGGATTCAGCACGCAAGCATGTGTTCCGGCAAGCATGAGCTTTACCAACAGTTCTACCAATGTTTCAGAAACCACCACATTTACTTGGGATTTTGGCGATGGATCAGCGGATGCCAGTTATGACTTCACCAACTTGGGACAAACCATCAGCCATGGTTATCTTCCCAACACTGTGACCTGCGAAACCCAAGTTACACTTACCGCTGAAAATTATTGTAATATCATACAAGGTAGTGCTTCAGTTGCCACCTTTAATCCCATTCATCTCTGGGACAAAGACATTCCCAATATTTCAGCAGATCACACTGTTCTGTGTTATCCTGATACGGTATTTACTTTCACCAACAGCGGTAACAAAAACTGTTTTACCCAAGGCAACATTTTTCAGCGTCAATTAAAATGGACTTTTGGATTGCCTGCAGAAGTGGGTAGCAATACCGAAACGCCATGGTATCCATTTCCGCCCAACACACCCCGAACCGCAGCGTTTCCTGGAATAGGCGAATACACCATTGCATTATTGGACAGCAATTTTTGCGGTATTTCAACGGATACAATGACGGTTTCAATCGTCGCTCCGCCCGTTGCGGGATTTAGTATTTCACAAGACACAGTGTGTGTGGGTCAAAATGTTACGTTCATTCAAGAATCCACGGGAGGCAATCAATACAGCTGGAATATCAATGGAACATGGACGAACCTTGGTTCAGGCAATGTCAACTTCGCATTTACTTCGCCAGGAACCAAGACCATCTTTTGCAGGGTTTTCAACTCTGTGTCGGCAACAAGTTGCAGCGATACCATCAGTCACACTTTGGTGGTACTTCCCGCGCCATCTGCTGGCATAACGAGCAATCTCAGTACTGCCTGCGATTCAGCCATTGTGCAATTCTCGCAAACCAATGTGGGCAATCCCACGCAGTTTGTCTGGGATTTTGACAATGGGACCACTTTTATTGGTCAGAATCCTCCATCAGTGGCTTATAATACAACTGGTGTTTTTCAAGTTAGCTTATCCCTAACGGCCAACAATGGCTGCTCAGCCAATGCTGAAAAAACCATCAGCATTGTCGCTACTCCTGAAGCTTCTTTCAATTTCACCAACGCCTGCATTGGGCAGCCCGCTACTTTCCAGAGCACCAGCATCGGTAATCCATCATCATTCCAATGGACATTTAACAACGCTTCACAATCAACTGGAGCCAATGCAAACTTCACATTCAACACCGCAGGTGATTTCCCTGTGCGGCTCATTGCCTTCACTGGAACCTGCCGTGACACCATTGAGCAAACAGTCACCATCCATCCATTGCCCACAGCCAACTTCACCACCAACACCACCTCAGGTTGCAATC
Source organism: Chryseobacterium gleum (assembly GCA_945878635.1). GTDB lineage: Bacteria > Bacteroidota > Bacteroidia > Flavobacteriales_D > Sanyastnellaceae > CAMCTV01. The sequence goes on from CAMCTV010000069.1 coordinate 1,802, forward strand.
CATTGCAAGTTCTGTTCGAAAACAATTCTATTGGAGCGGTTGATTATATCTGGAATTTTGGTGATGGAGAAACAGATACATTAAACAACACCCAACATACGTACTTCGCCACAGGCGCCAACAACCAAAACTTCACTGCCCAATTGCAAGCCATCAATGAAAATGGTTGCACAGCTTCATCAACCGTAAACTTGACTGTATTAACAGGCGCATTGGCCGCCTTTACCGCTCCCAATTACGTTCCTGGCTGCAGTCCGCAGACGGCATCATTTGAAAATCAATCAGCGAATACGGTGTCATACGAATGGAATTTTGGCAATGGCAGTACATCCAACGAAACAGAGCCCAGCAGCACCTTTTACCATAATGGATTAAATGTCGGGTATTTCACTGTTCAACTCATTGCCTACTCCAGCGGGTTGTGTCATGATACAACCGAGAGAACGATTGTCGTATTCCCCAGTCCATCATACGACTTGGATCTAAGTTCGCTTTCCAATTGCAGTCCGTTACAAGTCACGATGCCCTTCATATTGGGCGCAACTGGCTTCTCCTGGAATTTTGGAGATGGCAACACCAGCAATCAACCAACGCCAACACACACGTTTTTATACAATGGAATCAATCCTACGCCCTACGATGTGACCTTTATTGGAACCTCTTCTTTTGGATGTACGGATACAGTAACCAGTGTGATTGAAGTAGCGCAAGGACCCAGCTCACAATTCTCCATGGATGTTCAAGCAGCCTGTGAACCCGCCACGGTTACTTTTGTGAACCAAGGGGCAGATGCACTGAACTATCAATGGAATTTTGGTGATGGCACCATCATCAACAGCATGGAGGATACCATAGTCCATGTTTTCAGCGACCCCAACAACGTTGTACAATTGTACAACATACAACTCACTGCTCAATCCCTCAACGACTGCCAAGCTACCTACAATCAAAGTTTCACGCTACATCCTGAAGTCACGTCCGAATTCCAAATTCCGCTGCCTTTGAATAGTTGTGCACCCATTTCCATTGGCTTCCAAAACAACTCCATTGCAGGACAGCAATATCAATGGACTTTTGGTGATGGAGCCACCTCCAATGTCAATAACCCTACTCACCTTTATGCCAATCCTGTCTACAATGACACAACCTATACAGTGCGTCTGATTGCCTCCAGTAATTTTGGTTGCACAGATACCAGTTTCCGCACCATTGAAGTCCTGCGCACCCCTGTAGCCTATTACACCATCACCGATACAACAGGCTGTTACCCTGTGACATTAACCTTTAACAACCAATCGGTAGGGGCAGATAGTTATTCATGGAACTATGGCACCGGCGAATCCAGTATCAATGGTGAAGTTGTTCATCAACACAACTTTTTTAATTTGTCCTCGATAGCTGTGACCAACCAAGTGGTGCTCACAGCGATGACTACCGCAGGTTGCTATGACACCTACAATGAACCCGTTGTAATCCCTGCCGGACTTACGGCTTCATATACCATGGACAATGATGGATGTGCTCCATTCAATAGTCAATTGCTCAATCAATCCGTGGGTGCTATTCAGTATCTATGGGACTTTGGTGATGGTTCAACATCCAATGAAATCAACCCTAACCATGTATTTGACATAGACAACAACTTGGATACCACTTATACCGTCACACTCACATCCTTCAATGCATTTGGTTGTTCTCAAGTACAAACCCAGTTGGTGCACATTTATCCAGTTCCGGAGGCTGCTTTTGATGCAACACCCAATCCTGTCATTTGGCCCAATCCCGTCAATTTTGTCAATAACAGCAACAGTGGACTTACCACCAATTACATCTGGGATTTGGGGGATGGAACATTGATCAATGCCGAAGATGCTGGTAACCATATTTATAATACGTGGGGAAATTACAATGTGCTGTTATACGCGTCCAATGGACAATGCAGCGATACAGCTTTCCAAACAGTAGTGGTGGAAGCCCCTGCGCCTAAAGCGGGTTTCATCGGTGATAGCATTGGGTGCGCTCCACTATTTGTTGCATTTAAAGACACCTCGTATTATGCCCAAGGATGGTTGTGGGATTTCGGCGACGGCAGTGCATCCATCAACAGCAGCCCCATCCACATTTATGAATATCCTGGCACTTTTGATGTCCGACTAATCGTGATTGGTTACGATGGACAATTTGATACCACCATCCATTATGGTGCTGTGGTAGTGCATCCAAGAGCCTTGGCATCATTTACAGTCACTCCACCAGAAGTTACTGTACCCCAGCAACCGGTGTACACGGTTAACTTAAGTGAGGATGCCAATTCCTACGCATGGTACTTTGGAACTGGTGACTCCATCATGGACTTTGCTCCTTCCTATACATACACAGAAGCAGGATTATATGATGTGACGCTGATCGTAAACAACGAATTCAATTGTCCCGATACATTAACACAATATGCAGCGGTCAATGCGATTGGAGGTGGGAAATTGGAGTTTCCCTCTGCATTTACGCCCAACGTCAATGGACCAACGGATGGTAGATATGAAATACTCAGCTATGACAATGATGTCTTTTTCCCGAAATATGAAGGCATCGACACATATACATTGATCGTCTGCAACAAATGGGGAGAAATCATTTTCCAATCCAATGACGTTCAAAAAGGTTGGGATGGATATTATAAAGGAGAAATATGCCCACAAGATATGTATATTTGGAAGGCTGAAGGGGTTTACCACAATGGGCAAGCTTTTCAGCTGGTAGGGCAAATAACATTGGTTAGAAAATGAACAAGATGAAAAAAACATTTCTTTCGTTCTTGCTGATTGCAGTGAGCCTTTTGGGTATGTCCCAAGACCAGCAGTTCACACAATTTTATGCAGTGCCCACCGCAATGAATCCGGCTTTTGCTGGAGCCAATTTACAATCTCGCTTTGCCATGCAATACCGCAATCAATGGTTGGGAATTCCAAAAGGTTACCGCAGCTATGTTGCCTGTTATGATTCCTACATCAACAGCATCAAGAGTGGAATTGGAATTGTATTACAACGAGAAGATGCAGGCTCTGGTAACTTGTCTAGAACTCAATTCGGTATCCAGTATGCCTATGAAACCAGAATCAAACGCAATTGGTACATGCGACCAGCATTGCAATTGAGCCTTGGTTCACGTTCGTTGAATTTCAACAACCTTACTTTCTACGATCAATTAATCCGCAACAACGCCCCCACATCCTTGGAAACCTACCCAGCCCAATCCAAGCAATACTTTGATGCAGGTGCAGGAATCTTGGTTTATGGTCCTGATTTGTGGGTTGGATTCTCCGCGATGCATTTGAACACCCCTAATGAAGCTGTATTTGAAACCAACACCTCCCTCATTCCCACACGCTATGCCGCACACGTCGGAAAACGCTTTCGCATTAAAGGATATTCTTTAAAGCGCTTGGATCATCATTTGTTTGTGGCAGCCAACTATATGTCTCAAGGGAAGTTTGATCAATTGGACTTGGGATTCTCCTATGAAATTAAACCGCTTTTCTTTGGTGTGTGGTACCGCGGTTTACCTCTCAAGTCAAATGGTTACGATTTGCCCAATAGAGACGCGATAGCTTTCCTATTCGGTTTCACTTCAGGTCCTTTCAATATTGGATACAGTTATGATGTAACAACCTCCAGATTGGGAGTTGGAAATACTGCTGGAGCGCATGAATTGACATTGGCCTACAACATGGCAGTGAAGATTAAAACCAAGCGTAAAATTGTTCCCTGCGCGGCTTTCTAATCAGAGGATATTCACCTCTCTTTCTAAAACAATTTGAAAATATTCCTGGATGTCATCAATGATTTGTTGACTTAAATCCAAAACTTCCTGTCCCTTGGCACCTCCATAATTGACCAGGACCAAAGCTTGCTTTTCATTGACACCACAAGCGCCTGTACGTTTTCCCTTCCAACCGCGATGCTCAATCAACCATCCTGCTGGAACTTTGACATGTTCATCATCAATGGGATAAGAAGGTATCAAGGGATGAGTTTCCTTCAACTTAACGTAATGGGCTTTTAAGACAACTGGGTTCTTGAAAAAACTTCCTGCGTTTCCGAGCACTAAAGGATTGGGCAACTTAGAAGAACGGATATTGCAAATGGCTTGGCTCACTTCCTTGATGGTCAAATCAGCGATATGCATGGATTCCAACTCTTTTTGTATATCCCCGTAACCTGTCTTTAGATTTGGCTTTACAGACAACTTAAAAACAACATTCGTTATTACCCAATTGCCCTTCTCCTTTTGCTTGAAAATACTCTCGCGGTATCCAAATGCACATTCTTCTTTGCCAAAAGTGCGAAGTTCTCCCGTAGCAGTATGCACGGCAGCCAAGGAATAAAAGACATCTTTGATTTCAACACCATAAGCCCCTATGTTCTGAATGGGACTGGCTCCGACACATCCTGGAATCAAACTTAAATTCTCCACACCGCACCAACCTTGAGCGATACAATGCAAAACAAATGAATGCCAAACCTCGCCAGAAGCTGCAGACACCAAAACCTCATCATCATTCAAAACGGTATGCGATATGCCCATAAATCGGTTGAGCAACACCACGCCATCAAAATCTTGGGTCAACAAAACATTGCTTCCTCCACCCAACACCAAACGATTGGAATTCACCCAACGATCATCCGCTATTGCCTCACGCAACTCATCCAAACAAGTAACTTCCACCATCCACTTCCCTTTGACATCCATGCCAAAAGTATTGTAGGGTTTTAATGAAACATCTGAAGACCAAATCATACGGGAAAATTAATCGTTTTGCGGAACTGTTGACCAAAAGTCATCCTCAGTTATTCGCAAGACATTGTTGTGAACGTTCTCGATTAAATCGTTGACATACCAGCGCTCCGGTAAAGTCTGGGCTGTCCATTCCTGTTTGAGCCACTTGCTACCAATGCGCTGATACTCCGTAACCCGCTCAGCAGAAGCTATCCAATAAAAATTGCTTCCGTTGATGGTTTTCAAGAACAAAGGAAATTTATCAACCATTGAACAAAGATGATTCAATTCGGAATAACTTGCTTGGCATGCAACCATTTTTATACAAAATTGCTTCAGACATCTATCACCGTCATGGCAAGGACTTAAGTAAAATACATCTTGTTCTTCCTGGCAAACGAGCTGGCCTTTTCCTGAAAAAACACTTGTATCAATTAGCCAAGGAACCACTCATTGCTCCCAAAATATTCATCCTTCCTGAATGGTTTCAAATGATCTCTGGCATGCGCAGCATACAAGGATTTGAAGCCACGATTCAATTGTACAAAGCCTACATCAGTGTTGTTGATCAACCCGAAAAATTCAGCAGTTTCATCAAGTGGGCCGGACAATTGCTCAACGACTTCAACGATGTCGACCAACACCTGATTGCCGCACCTGAATTGTATAAAAACATCAGAGACATCAAGGACATTGACGCCTGGAGTTTGCACCAAGATCCTCTTTCCGAAGATCAAAAAAAATTCTTGGTGTTTTGGGAAGACCTCATTCGCATTTACCATCAATTCACCCACAATAGTCATTCTGAAAAAAAATACAGTTACGCGCAATTGACCAAACTACTGGCGCTGGATGGTCCGCTTTCTTCGGATGCCCAATACACTTATTTCATTGGACTTTCCAATTTCACACCCGCTGAAGAAAAAATCATCGAGCGATTCAAAAAAATCAATCCCAACACGTCCATTCATTGGGACATTGATCCATATTATGTTCAAAATCCGAGTCACGAAGCTGGATATTTCTTTAGAGAAAAAATAAAAGCAGGACAAACCTTGGCCCTGGAAGATTGCTTAAGCCAAGAAGAACGCTCCGTTTTTGAATACAAAACCAACACATCCTTAGGCAGTGCCGCCATCATTGGAGAGATGGTTAGTGCAATGACCGTGTCAGAACGTGAAAACACAGCGCTAATCATGACGGATATTCAGATGTTGCAACCGCTCATCACCCACATCCAAGAAGATGTCGACATCAATGTTGCCTTAGGTTGGAACATCAAGAATACTGGAATATACCAACTCTTCACCTCCTACCTTTCATTTTGTATTAAAACACAAAGTCAAAAGAGAATTTACCACAAAGATTTAATCCGATGGATTGAACAACCCATCATTCGTCCTTTCACTGAACCTTGGAGACAAGCATTCATCGACGAACTGATCAAAAGAAAATCACCTTACTTCAGCATGAATCAAGTAACGCTTTGGCTCGATGAAGAAAGAACTACTTGGAAATCCATCACCCCTCATCTCGCGCTATTGGATGTTGCAGAAGTTGGATTCCAGCAAATCTTAGCCAATCTCAACATTTTGAATCAATGGGTATTGGAACAAGATGAGCTGGATCCGTTATCCAAAGAATGCGCTTGGCAATGGGAAGAAAAAATGGAGGTGGTAAAAAGTTACATCGAACAAAACGAATTTTTGCAAGACGCTGAATCATTGGACGTACTCATTCAGCAGGTAATCTCCAAAGACAATATCACCCTAGAAGGAGAGCCCTTGCATGGATTGCAAATATTGGGAATGATAGAAACACGTGCACTCGACTTTGAACATGTCATCTTTGTCAATGCCACTGAAGATTCCATGCCAGGACAAAGTAATATGCAAAGCTTAATCCCTTTTGAGTTGCGCAAAGCCTTTGGTTTACCAATGCCTGGCGATCGTGAATCCAGCTATGCCTACAATTTCTACCGATTGCTGCATCGTTCCAAAAAAATATCGTTCTTCTATCCCTCCACGACTTCTGATTTCAGATCGGTGGAGAAGACCCGTTACATCCAACAATTGGAATGGGAATGGCAGGATTACAACAAAAACATTCATTGGCATAAAAAACAATTATCACTCCCCGCATCGCCAGGGTTGAGTTTTGAAGAGGTGGTCCAAGCAGATGCACTTTCGGCGCAGCAATTGAGAACAAAATTTGAAAATGGCATCAGCCCATCAGCCATCAACAAATACCTACAATGTCCATTGGAGTTTTATTACCGGTACGTCTTGGGCTTGGGAGAAATCAATGAAATGGAAGAGCAGATGGATGCGGCCACCATTGGATCCAACGTACATACTGTTTTGGAAAATTGGCACCAACCCAAGATTGATCAAATGCTTACCCTACAGGACATTCAGCAATGGAGGGCAGAACTGGAAACGGCATTGCAAAATGTCTTCTTGGAACAAAACCCCAACGGGACAATCGAAGGCTATAACCTATTGGCTTTTGAGGCTGCCAAAAAAATGATCGAGCGGGTATTGGACTATGACGAGGCATTGATTCAAAGCGGAAAAGCACCGCTCATCATTGCCACTGAAAAGGAATTCAAGCTGCAGCTCAATTTACCCAATGGCAATCCAGTCATGCTGCAAGGCAAGGTAGACCGCATTCACAAAAACGGAAACACCACCGTTATTTTGGATTACAAAACAGGAAAGGCGGAAAAGAAAGATCTTACCTTACCGGATCCTGACATCGCCAATTTATTCAACGGTAAAAAATCCAAGCTTTTACAAATTCTCATGTACGGGTACTTGGCTCATCACATGGAGGACTTGGGATACCACCAAATGGAAGTGGGTCTTTTTCCATTGGCCAAACCGGATGCTCAACCCTTGTTTATTGAAGACCGAGACAGCATCTTCAGTCCGCACTTCATGAAAAATTTTGAGACAGGAATATTGGAGCTCCTTCAGAGCATAGAGGAACGAGTAGAATTTAGACACCACGAAGAGTCGCAATATTGTCAATTCTGCCGAGAGGCAGGGAATTGATTGTTATATTTGTGGCATGAAGTATTCTCGAATTTTACTCAAGCTCAGTGGAGAGTCGTTAATGGGTGACAAGCAGTTTGGAATTGACAACGATCGCTTGATGCAATACGCCCGTGAAATCAAGGAGATATTCAATGAGGGAGTGGAGATAGCCATCGTCATCGGAGGTGGAAATATTTTCAGAGGCGTTCAGGCGGAGCAAGGCGGAATGGAGCGCACGCAAGGCGATTATATGGGTATGTTGGCCACGATGATCAACAGCATGGCTTTACAAAGTGCGTTGGAAAGTTTGGAAGTTCCCACACGATTGCAGTCTGCCATTGAGATGAAGCAAATAGCGGAGCCATTCATCAGAAGAAAAGCAGTAAAGCACTTGGAAGTTGGACGCGTTGTGATATTTGGTGCCGGAACAGGAAACCCATTCTTCACAACAGATACCGCAGCATCATTGCGTGCGATTGAAGTAGAAGCGGATGTCATTTTGAAGGGAACCCGCGTGGATGGCATTTATACTGCAGATCCTGAAAAAGATCCAACGGCTACCAAATACGATAGGGTTTCGTTTAGCGAGGTCTATGAGAAAGGATTGAACGTGATGGACATGACCGCATTCACTTTGTGTAATGAGAACAAATTGCCCATCATTGTCTTTGACATAAACAAGAGTGGCAATTTAAAAAGATTGGTTCACGGAGAAGCCGTGGGAACATTGGTTGATTTTTAATACAAAACAAGAATATGTCAGACGAGATTAGCATGGCGTTAGATGAGGCTACAGCAGCCATGAACAAGGCCATCGAACATTTGGAATTTGAATTGAATAAGATACGTGCAGGTAAGGCCAGTCCAGCGATGTTGGACAGTGTTAAAGTGGATTATTATGGTTCGTATACCCCATTGAAAAACATTGCCAACGTGAGCACACCAGACGCGCGCACCATCACGGTTCAGGCCTGGGAGAAACACATGTTGGATTCCATTGCCAAGGCCATCATGGAGGCCAATTTGGGATTAAATCCACAAAACAACGGAGAAATGATCATCATTTCTGTTCCTATGCTCACCGAAGAGCGACGCAAGGATTTGTCCAAACGCGCACATGGAGAGGGAGAGCACGCGAAGGTTTCCATTAG
>CAMCTV010000070.1 GCA_945878635.1 Chryseobacterium gleum
CGAGTAGGATTCGGTGAGGGATTAAAGCGGTATCCTTTTGGTGCAACCAAAAGATACAAGCGGAAAGCCCGACCCGCGAACGAAGTGAGCGGGGCAACGCAAGAAGTATAAGAGTTCGAAAAAGTGGGAGCTAATCCTGATTTGCTTACTGCTTAATCATTTTTTTTGTCTTCTTTTTTCTTCCTCCTATCCACCCTTAATTGCTTCAACAATCCCAATACCCTATCCTCCTCTGCAATTTGTTCGTCTGTTCTAGGCATATAAAGTCCCAATAGAATACTTTTTCGGACGAATTCTGCAGGATTCTTGGCACCCAATCGTTTCAACAATTCTGAACGGATGGCGTCAATTGTTTTTTTTGACAAACTCATCCGCTCCGCAATCTCTTCACTTTTCTTTCCGTCGCAGATCATTTTTAAAACCAAGAGTTCTCGCGCGTTCATATCAAGGAACGTTTCCAATTTCTTTGGAGTCGTCAATAGAACATCACTGTGAACCGCAAACAACATGTCCACCATTTCATCGAATGAACAATTCTTTCTGAGAAAACCTTTGGCCCCTTCAACCATCAACTCTTCTATTATCCAAGGATCGTCGTGCATGCTGAGTATGATGACTTTGACGTCTGGAAATGATTTTTTCAAATGCCTCATCGTGTCCTTTCCATCCATTTTGGGCATATCCAAATCCAATAAGGCAATGTCAATCGAATGGTGCGTCAGATTCTCCAAGAAAACAGCCCCGTCTGGAACATCAAAAACCACTTGAATTTTTGGCTCTCTTTTGAGCATCTCTGTCAACGCTTGACGAACCACATTGTGGTCTTCTGCTATCGCGATTCGAATACTGTGCTTCATGATGCTTTGTTTTCAGATGGCATGGTCAGTTGGATGTTTCCACCATGCTCATTTTTGTGATAATGCAATTTCCCGGCAATGATGAGCAGTCTGTTTTGAATGGAACTCAACCCCACTCCACTGCCATTTTGTAAAAGGTATTCATAATCCGATTGACTGATTGCTACTCCATCATGATCTATGCTAAGGACCAATTCTTCATTTTTCAATTCAATTTGAACTTGAATCTCATGGGGGCGACCATGCTTGATGATGTTGTTCATTAATTCAAGGAAAATGGAGTAAAATTGTATGGAATCCATTTCTTTCAATGAAAAATTCTCTGGAAGTTTCGAGATAAAGACACAATGTCCTTCCACAATGTGGTCAGTTTGTTCAATGAATCTTTTGATGGCCTTTTCCAAACCAAATTTGATCAAATAATGGGGCAACATGGATTGAGAAAGGTTCCTGATTTGATTGATTGACTGTTCCAATGCATCCAGGGTGAACTGCAATTCATTTTGAAATTGTTTGGGCATTTCAGGATCATGAAGAACAACGCCCACATTGCGTTGGGCCATGGATAAAATAGAACCAACTTCATCATGCAGGTTGCGCGCAATTTTGGTTCTCTCTTGTTCTTGCGCCCCCACCACCATGCTCATCAATTCCAATTCTTTGTTTTTTAATCTAACTTCAAACTCTTGATCTTGTATCATTTTTTTCTTCCTAAAGTTGAAAATCAACCCCAAAATGACAAAGAGGAGTCCTGAAGTAAATAGAACACCTGACACCACACCGAGTACAATTATTTTCTCAACTTCCATAATCCGATACTAAATAATAGGTAGTGTGATATTGCTGCAACTTGGAAAATGGGCCATAACAACCAAAGGACTTTGGAGTCTGGAAATCGAATCAATTGATCAAAGATTGAAAAGTAAAAATGTACTGATGAAAAAAATAATAGGCCAATTGCAATGATAAAAAGACCGTCATCTGTCAACCTTGGAAGTGCACTGTTCTTGTATTGAAAAGATATATAGCCAATAGTGATAACTACATTGGATGCTTGCGCCAGATATTCAGAGCTAGGACTGAACTCCTCATCGAAAACGATGTATTTCACTGCGAAGAGTAACAAAATGAAAAGCTCCATGAGCAATGAACGAAAAATAACTTTTTTGGGAAGAAACAATGCAAAAAGTAACCCAATCAACAGGGTTTCAATGATGTAATGGATTTCATAAAAAAAGGCCAGTCTTGGATAGTGAAAAATTGAATCTATGAAATTAAACGAGTTGATAAAAGCATACTCAGCAGTCAATAGAAATAGAATCCAATAGATTTTTTGCTGAAAATTTTTCTTTTTAATCAAAAAAATTATAAGGGGCAACAGGGATATTGCAATACCCAAATATGCTAAAATCCAAGTTAATGAGCGAAACTCCAAACTGGCTATTTATTGAGTGGATTTTCTTTGGAGCAATTATTCGGACATGGGATAAATTTCTCAACAATCACCCCCAATTCCATGTCGTTTTCATTGGCATCAGCACCTACTGCAACCAGATTGGGTTTGCCGTCATCACCAATTCCGAAATAAAAACGAATGCCCATGCAATCTTCTTGATTCAAAATTTGTAACAATTTATCTTTACCTGCGAACAATGCAATGATGTCGCCTTCATTGATTGTTTTTCTAAAATTGGCAGTCCAGCCTGCTGCATCATCTAGAGAGACTACAGCTCCTTCGTTTCCATTGAATGACATAATTTTACTTCTTTAAGGTTTGCTCAAATCTAAATTTTATATTACTTCTTTCCCGCATCATTTCAAAAAATAATATAAATAATTGATTTTTAGTAATTAAAAAAAAGTTTACAGAAAAAATCTAGTATTTGTACTATTCAATTTTACAATAATAAACCATTCGATGTCGTTGTTTACATTTGTAAAAATATTGGGAAGATGAAAAAATTCTTGGTTTGTATCGCTATTATGTTTGTTGCTCCATGGATGACCATGGCCCAGTTTAGCAAGTACCGTCAGTTTGGAGTAAAAACCGGTTTGAACATCAGCAATGTGAATGCGGGATCATCTTCCTTCACCGCGACAGATGTTTTGGGTACGACTATAGGTTTTACCTATGATCGGGTAAGAATGCGTTTCTTGACTGTTGGAACGGAACTCAATTTTATCCAAAAGGGTTATGGCAAAGAAATGCTTTTGGTGGATTCCTTAAGTCAACCTTTGGGTTCGTTCAATAATCAGAATAAAATTAGCTATGTCACCATTCCCTTGAAACTGGGTGTGCAATTGGGTAATCGTTTTTATATTTTCGGAAATGCCGCTATTATTCCGGGGTTGGTGTACAAGGCCGTTTCTGAAGTCCCAGTTTTTGACACCAATGGCAAGGTCATTTCCACCTATTTTGAAGATGTTAAAAGTGAAACTTCTTTTTTGGATTTGTCTTCGCAAATTGAAGTTGGCTTTGGAGTAACGCGTGGTCGTTTTAAATTTTATGTATCCGGAGCCAAGATGGATTCATTTATCAACTTGTGGGAAACGCCCATCCAAGATTTTAATATCAAGAGCACAGGACTCATTGCTGCGGCAGGAATCAAATTGGAATTTGGCAAAGGATTATTGAAATAAACTTTTTTATTAATCTGGATTTGGTGTGCGTTTCATTTACTCTGAATGAATGGTTACGATGATGACGAGGTAAGTCATTTCAATGATGCCCCCGTGGCCGGTTCATTAACAATGACATCTGTGAAAATCATTTGATTTTAATTTTACCCTGCTTCTTGTTGGCTTAAGTTTGTGCAAAATTACGATTATGGCATTGATTGAAGAAATGGACAAATCAGGAAACTGGTTGTTCAAGGGGCGCTCTTATTTTCCTTTGGCATTGTATGCAATGGCCGCATTGGTCATAGGAATGGGTTGGGATGATCATCTAACAGACTTCAATCCCATCACAGCCTGGGCTTGTTTGCTTATCTCTTTGTTGGGTCAATTTATTAGGGCCATTGCCATTGGATATGTACCAAGAGGAACATCAGGAAGAAATACAAAGGAAGGTCAAGTAGCGGAAGTATTGAATAGCACTGGAATTTACAGCTTGGTTCGTCACCCCCTGTATTTGGGTAATTTCTTCATGTGGTTGGGCATCATCATTTACGTCGGCAATTGGTGGTTTACTGTTGTATGTTGTCTTTTGTATTGGGTCTATTATGAGAGAATTATGTTTGCTGAAGAATTTTTCTTGAGAAACAAATTCGGACAAACCTATTTAAATTGGGCCAATCAAACACCTGCTTTTTGGCCAAGATTATCTGGATGGAAATCACCCACTTGGGAGTTTTCTCTAAAAAATGTATTAAAGCGCGAGTACAATGGGTTTTTCGCTATTTTCTTGAGCTTTGCGTTGTTGGATGTTTTCAAAAATTACAAGCATTTTGGATTTACCGATATCGCCCATTCCATTACTCCATTCTGGCATACAGCCCTATTCTTTTCTTTTTTGGTTTTTATCACTTTGAGATCAATGAAGAAATACACCAAAATTTTACATGTTGAGGGAAGATAATTTCCGCGTGTAATGTTGGTTCGATTTACTTTTGCGGCGCTATGAATCAAACAGCCGAAAAACAAGATTTAAAGGAAGAGTTATTGCATCATCCTTTGTATGCAATGATGAGAACAAAAGAGGATATTTTGCTCTTTATGGAAACGCATGTTTTTGCGGTGTGGGATTTTATGTCATTATTGAAATCCCTCCAAAGAGATTTAACTTGCACCACTACCCCTTGGGTTCCTAAATCCAACCCCACTACTCGATTCTTTATTAATGAAATTGTTTTGGGTGAGGAGAGTGATGTTGATCCTACTGGAGGATACATCAGTCATTTTGAGTTGTATTTAAGAGCAATGAGGGAATGTGGAGCCAATACCACCATGATGGAGATGTTTGTTGAACTTATTCAAAGCAACACGCCCATTCATAAAGCTTTGGAAAGATGCGATGCGCCCATCGAAGCCCAAGAATTTGTTAAGGCCACATTTGAGCAAATCGAAACCAAGTCCATCCATGAGCGCGCAGCCTTATTCACTTATGGCAGAGAGGATTTGATTCCTGGAATGTTTTTGACTTTGGTTGAAACGTTGAAGAATGAAGGAGCGCAATTGGACACCTTTATTTATTATTTGAAAAGACACATCGAATTGGATGGCGAACATCACGGCGCATTGTCTAGTCAAATGACCGCTGAATTGGTGAACAATGATTCTAAAAAACAGTTGGAGGTAGACGGCATCATCAAATGGGGCTACGAGCAGCGCATTGCACTTTGGAACGGAATAGCCAAAAGAATTCAGCAGAGAAGGACGGAATTGAATTAAATTTGTCCTTTAACTTTAATTTTGATCGCTTGGAAAACTTAGCTTATGCCGCCATTGCCCTTTATGGGGTTTGTTTGATTTTCATTTTTTTGTACAGTTTGGTTCAATTGAATTTGGCCATACAGTTTACCAGAAGCTACAAGCGAAAACTTAAGAAACCTGAAATAGCAGAGGATCAATGGCCTCATGTCACTATCCAATTGCCTGTTTACAATGAGTTGTATGTGATAGAACGACTGATTGACGCTGTATGTGCTTTTGATTATCCCAAAGACAAATTGGAAATTCAGTTGTTGGATGATAGCACGGATGAATCCTTGGAGGTGGGAAGAAAAAAGGTGGAGGAATGGAGAGCCAAAGGAATAGACATTACTCAGATAAAAAGAGAAAAGAATACTGGTTTCAAAGCAGGAGCGTTGGCCTATGGGTTAGAATATTGTAAAGGAGAATTTGTCGCCATTTTTGATGCCGATTTTGTTCCCCGTGTAGATTTTTTAAGACAAACCATTCCTTTCTTTTACTTGCATGACAAGGTGGGTGTCGTTCAAACCCGCTGGGAACATTTGAATGAAGATTACTCACTCTTAACACGATTGCAGGCTTTTGGTTTGGATGCTCACTTTACGGTTGAGCAAATGGGGCGCAATATGGATCATCATTTTATCAACTTCAATGGAACAGCGGGTGTTTGGAGAAAGTCCACCATTGCAGATGCTGGTGGTTGGGAAAGTGATACCATTACCGAAGATTTGGATTTGAGTTACCGCGCGCAATTGAAGGGATGGGAGTTTGTTTACTTGCCTGAGATTGGTTCACCTGCTGAGTTGCCTGCTGAAATGAATGCACTGAAAGCACAGCAATTCCGTTGGACCAAGGGTGCTGCTGAATGTACCATGAAGAACATGGGAAAGGTGGTGAAATCCAAGAATATTTCTTTTGGAACAAAAGTGCATGGTGCTTTTCACTTATTGAATTCTGTTGTTTTCTTGTTCATCTTGGGTTGCTCCTTGTTGAGTTTACCCATGTTGATTATCAAGAATGAGTTTGAAGAAAATCAATTGATTCAGAATTTGTTCATAGCTGCTACAGCCTTTTTGGCGAGCTTCTTTATTCTGGCCTACTTCTATTGGGTGAGTAGACCCCCTGCCCCATTCTTCCAGAAATTTGGAAAGTTTGTGATGGACTTCCCCATGTTCCTTTCTGTGTCTATGGGTTTGAGCTTACATAATGCTGTTGCTGTCATCGAGGGATTGACGGGCAAGAAATCGGCTTTTGTTCGCACGCCAAAGTTTGCTATATCAACGGGTAAGAAAGGAACATGGACCGACAAGAAATACAGAGCGGTAAAAATTGCCCCTTTGACTTTCATAGAAGCCTTTATGGTTTTGTACTTCGCAACCGGTTTGGTTTTGGCTTTTGTTTATCGTGATTTTGGTTTGTTCCCATTCCATTTCATGTTGACTTTGGGTTACATATTTGTCACCTATTATAGTTTTAAGCACGCCAATCAAGGATAATTCCTGGTTTATTGACTACTGGTGAGTAGTTTGTTTCATATTCAAAAGAAAATCCCTTGGTGGCTATCAGGGGTTTCTCTTTTTATGATTTCTCAGAGCCTTCAGCTTGGACAAATGTATTTGGGCGTTTTGGCCCAATCGGGTTGGTCCGGGATGTGGATTTTTTGGGTGAGTACGTTTGGAGCATTTGTCATTCCATTGGTTTTTGCACCCTTATGGCAAGCCTTGCAATTGGAAACGGACAATCAGTTTTATTTGATTCGTTATCCTGGAAAATGGGGGCAATTTCTACATCTATTTCGTGTCATTTACGTTGGTGTTGGCATTAGCGCTTTTTTGGTTTCATTCAATGTTTTGTCCTTTGCTCGTTTGATTGCTTACTTTTTTCAATTGAACCACACCTTGGCATTGCTCATCACTGGTGTATTGCTAATGGGCTATGTTTTGATCAATCCAGGACAGCAGAAAAAGTTTTGGACCCGCTCGATGTTGGTCTTGATTTTTGGATTTTGTTTGACCATCTTCTATGTGTTGTATCATTTGGCAACGAATCATCCCAGTGAAAATGTAATGGTTCGCGACCTCTTCCCTACTTCATCTTTGCAATGGAATATGTTTTGGGCTTATCTGTGTATTCAATGGTGGAGTGCAGGATTATTTGATGGAGGAGGAAAAGAAACTTCAAGGTTTGTCTCTAACTCTAATACATCAGATACCATCAAAGCTGCTTTGGTTCCTGTAATTGGACATGCCATTGTTTCATTTTTGATATTGGTATTGTGTTGGTTTTTAATGCAACAATCCCAAAGTCAGCATATCCAAGAGGCTGATTTTGTTTCATTGTTATTGAAACAGATTCCGCCTTTTGGACAATGGATAATTGTTTTGGGATTTTCGGCTATGTTTCTTGCCAACGGCTTAGCCCAATTGAATTGGGGAGCCTCATTGATTATGTTAGACGGTTTGAAAACTTATGTCCGAAAGACATTTAATAAAATCAACGACAGGAGAGTGGAGATTGCTTTCATCATTCTTTTGGCTTTGATTTCTATGCTCATTGCTTGGCGTGCCGATGGCTTGATGTCATTGACCCAATGGATGTTTTCCATTTCAGCTGGGGTTGCTCCGTTTTACATCTTGAGATGGTTTTGGTGGCGGATTTCTGCTTTGAGTCAATGGCTGGTGATGGTCTGCTCTGCACTTTCTACCTTGACTTATGACGGATGGATCACTTGGCTTCCAATTTTGAATGAAATCCATTTGCCTCATGATGAAAAACGATTGGTGGCTGTATCGATGATAACCATATTCGTTGGAATCTTTGCTTCTCTCATCTTTACTTCTGAACGCCCTCAAAAGTCGTTCTCAGATGTTCTTAATCCTATTTTCCCAAAAGTAAAGAATCTGATTCTCGCGATTGCTTTAGGAGCGCTATACTTATTGGTGGAGTTGGTTTTTTTGGTTTTAATTCTATAAAAAATCCCGGAAGAAATTCCGGGATTTGACTTTAAAAAATATTTTGCAGGTTATGGCATGAACGGGAAATTTTTCCCAGGATAATAAGCCATTTTACCCAATTGCTCTTCAATACGCAAGAGTTGATTGTACTTGGCAATCCTGTCGCTTCTAGAGGCAGAACCGGTTTTGATTTGTCCACAATTCAATGCAACAGCCAAATCTGCAATCGTAGTATCTTCTGTTTCACCTGAGCGATGGCTCATGATGCTGGTGTAACCTGATCTGTGAGCCATGTTAACGGCATCAATGGTTTCCGTTAAAGTTCCAATTTGATTGACTTTGATCAATATTGAGTTGGCAATATTTTCATTGATCCCTTTGGCCAAACGGTTGACATTGGTCACAAACAAATCATCACCAACCAATTGAATTTTTTCACCCAAAGCTTCGGTCATCAACTTCCATCCATCCCAATCATCTTCTGCGCAACCATCCTCAATACTCACAATGGGGTAACGCTTGCACCAATCTGCCCAGACACCTACCATTTCAGCACTTGTCAAAGACTCTCCTGTGCTTTCCAATTGATACAATTTCTTTTCAGCATTGTAAAACTCAGTCGAAGCGCAATCCAAAGCAATGCAAATATCCTCACCTGGTTTGTAACCAGCGGCTTCAATGGCTTGCATCACTACTTTAAGGGCATCTTCATTGGATGTTAAATTTGGAGCAAATCCACCCTCATCGCCAACATTGGTCATGTGACCTTGACTTTTTAAAACAGCTTTTAAATGATGAAAAACTTCAGCTCCCATTCGCAATGCTTCAGAGAAACGCTCAGCACCAACAGGAACAATCATGAATTCTTGAACGTCTACTTTGTTGTCTGCATGCGCTCCTCCGTTGATGATGTTCATCAAAGGAATGGGAAGAGTATTGGCATTGACACCACCCACATAACGGTACAAGGGCAAACCTACGGTGTTGGCAGCTGCATGTGATACAGCAAGTGATACACCAAGAATGGCGTTAGCCCCTAAATTGGCTTTATTATCAGATCCGTCAATGCTGCACATTGCTCGGTCTATTAAATTTTGATCGAAAATAGAAGCACCTTGAAGCGTTTCGTTCAATGTTGAAACAACATTTTGAACTGCTCTCTCCACCCCTTTACCGAGGTAACGAGATTTATCACCATCACGTAATTCTACAGCTTCGTGGATTCCAGTGGATGCACCAGACGGCACGGCCGCCCTTCCCATGACACCTTCTGCGGTGATTACTTCAACTTCTACAGTTGGATTGCCCCTGGAATCCAGAATTTGACGGGCATGCACATTGGCTATTGTACTCATATTTTTTTAGTTTATTCAGAATAAATAGTCAGCCAAAGTAACATTGAAATCGGCGTGAACAAAAGATTTTAATCTCGGATACATCGGACTGCAGCACCAGTGCCTTTGTTGTTGGCTTGTCTTAAAATTGTATCGTAAGAGAAAAATAATCCACGAATGTAGGCAGTCTGAGCTGTTGCAGCAGTAGACGACCAGAAAAAGGCATAGCGCAATCGAGAATTGAATGTACCTGATTGTGCAGGATTGGTAGAATACAATCGATAACCTCCGGGCAAAGCTGTGAAAGAATAATTGTCAGTTCCTGGATTGGCAAACCAAAGATTGGTGGATTTTAAAAATGAACCTTCATTTGTACCTCTCCAACCTCCACCCTGTTGTTGTGCCAATGACATACCAATGCTGTTTTCCAAGAACATGAATTCACAATCAGTTGGAACATGCCACCCCACAGGGCACAAGTTTTCATTGATGTTGGCGTAAAAGTTATACAAATAACCATAGGCTGTACCATAAATGTCCACATTGCTGAACTTACAATAGGCAGGTGTTGTTGCATTGTTCCATTGTAAATTATCAGTAACGTTGGGAATGGGTGTTCCGTCATTGAGAAACTCTGTTCTCAAGTTTTCTTCAAACCAACATTGATTATTGATTTCGACCAAATTATAGGTATATCCATTGTAAGTCAATGTTGAGTCACCTCCACAGGTGGTTACAGATATCTGTTGGGCACCACAAATATTGTTTCCAGGTAAAACGATTAGCCCTAAACCACCAAACTCTGGATTGGCATTGCTGATTCCAGGTACAATCAAATACCCTCCACCACCTGTAAATAGCGTATCTCCGATGGGACTGATAGACATGTCACAATCACAGTCATCAGCAAATAAAGCATAAGGCACAGAAAGCAATTGTGTAGTTCCCAAATCAATGAATCCGCTTCCGATGTTCACTTGAATCTGGAGGAACTTAAGATTGGTTGACCAATCAATTTGATCAAAATTCGGAAAACTATTGTTAACAGTACCTGTTCCGATGACCATTTGAAAATAGCCCAATACATCCGTTGTTATATTATGGGATTCAGAAAAAATAATCGCACCACCGGCTGTATTGATTCTG
>CAMCTV010000071.1 GCA_945878635.1 Chryseobacterium gleum
CACTAGGCATATGACAGTAACAGACGACATAAAAATGGTTGTAACCCACGACAGACAAGAACGCCAGCCTATAACAGCACCTACCCAAAAGGCGGGGTTTCGTGTTCCAAAGACAGTTTTGTGGTTAATCAAACATTAGTTTTTCAAATTAAGTTTTGTGGTAAAAGTCCCGCCCTTCGGGTAGCTGCAAAACGTTATATTTGACTAACCTTACCCAAAACCTTAAAAATACATTTTGAGATAATACCAACACTTGGTATTTTTACTAAAATTGAAAATCATGAGTAAGAACACATCGATCACTTTAGGTAGCTATTTCGATCAGTTTATTCAAAGTACATTAAGGGAAGGGCGATATAAAAACGCAAGTGAAGTAGTGCGTGCCGGATTGAGATTGCTTGAGGAAGAAGAACAGAAAATAATTGCTTTGCGTCATGCAATTGACCAAGGCATTAAAAGCGGATTTGTTGAAGATTTTGATCCAGAGGAGCATTTGAAATCATTAAAGGCAAAAAGAAAATAAATGGCGCAGTTCAAGCTAACAAACTATGCCGTCAAAGATCTATCTGATATTTGGAATTACACCTTTGATGCTTGGTCTGAACGTCAAGCCGATAAATATTACAAGCTCATTCTCGACGCTTGTGCTGCAGTATCAAAAAAGCCGCAGCATGGCAAAGCATACGAAGAAATTTATCCGAATTTGAAGGGTAAAAAAACATCAAAGCACATCATTTTCTATCGAATACTCGAAGATAAATCAATCGAGATTACGAGAATCCTGCATGAGAGGATGGATTTAAAGAATAAATTCACTCCCATACCTCCTTCGGAGGTGAAACAAGAAACCCCACTAAACAGAAAATAAACGCCAGTAAACCACTCACTTTTCATTGCTGAGCCAGATCTACTTATATTGGTGATATGAAAAGAATTCTTCTTGCAATTACTATTATACTATCCTATTGCGGTGCCTCAGCCCAACTGCTCGACCCCTCCTTCGTTGAATTTTTGTACAACAAAAAATATCCGATGGACCGGTTGGATACGTTAACACAACAGGAACAGTTTTTTTACATGCAATTTGTGGCTTCACATCCCAATGATTCCGAATCCGCACAATTGCGCGGCATAATACAAGGTCATGTCAACGCTTTGAACGAAGCTTCCATCACGATGAGTCAACGTCCCATTTTAACTGATGAATATGTTTGGCCGCTCACCCAACAAAACGACACCCTCAATTTTGACTTTATCCTCAACATTGACTCGCATGAAAATTTTCTCATTGACTATTTAGGCCGTTGTGTGCGGACACCAAGACAAGCCAATCAATACGCTGAAATGGGCGCTCACATTGTTGAGCCATATCATCTGCAACTCTGGTGCAATGGTGTTTTCTATCTTATCCGAAATGGCCATTTCACTCCAAAGATTCAAGAAACGCTCATCCAACAATTTGAACTTTGGGACAACGAAACCAAAAATCCCATTCCCCATTTCCCATCCTCCTACTGGAAAGCCATTACCCGAATTCCCAAATCAAAGTTTGACAAAATAGCATGGTCTTCTCTCCTTCAAGGGTTACCACTTCAACTCCAAAACATTCCTCCTAACAAGTATTTACTTCAAGTTCTCGGTAAATGTGATCTACTGCAATTCAATAAGCTCTTGGCCGCTTGGAGCAAGGATCTCAGTCTGAAAAAAGAGCTGCGCCTAGAATGCTTGATTCAATTGCAACGAAACAACTTTTTTGATCAAGCTTCATTGTTTGAAATCATGGCAGAACAAAACGATGTTTTGGGAGCACAGGCGATTCAATTGTGCGCCAATCAAATGGATTACGATTCCCTTCCTCTCCCTATTGAATGGGAAAATCAAAGTTTCAAGGACCATCATCCTGAAATGTATTGGAAGTTTTGGGAGTGGCGTTTAAAGACAACCAACTTTGACATCAAAGGAAAGAAAAGTTGGAAAACGTTCATCGAAGAAAAGGATGAATACCAAAGAATGCGTGCATTAGCTAGTTTATCAAACAGAAAAAAGTGCTTGTCGCAATTGACCCAATATCTCTTATCGAAAAAAGCCACAGCAACTGATCTGTACTACGGAACAGAAATGTTGATTGCTTCCAATGCTTCTTTTCAAGTTTCCAACTTCTGGGACAATGACGCTGTGCAGCTGTGGAAGACCAATGATATTGGGGTTCAGGCACTGCTCGCTTCGGCTATGAAAGATGCAAAAGTGGAGAACGATCTGAAAAAGATATGGCATGATTTGATGGTGGCGCGTCTCCCCACTTTGAAGTTGCCCCAAGAAGTAGAGACTTACAATGAAATTGTCATGGCGTTGAACGTTATATCATTAAAAACCGGCGAAAATTTCAAGACCTTCCAACCGCAACCTCAGGTCAAAATTGACGCTCAACAATGGAAAGAATTAAAGGCAAACAGAGTCTTTGACATGGTGGTGAATATTCATGGCGAGGAGCACAAAATGGTTTTTGTTGTCGAGGAAGGCAGCCACCCCATCACCGCTATGCATTTTCGAAAATTGGTTCACGACGGCTTTTATGACAACAAAAAAATCCATCGTTCGGTGCCCAATTTTGTGAGCCAAGGGGGATGTCCAAGAGGAGATGGAATGGGAAGCTTGGATCAAGTTATTCCATCAGAGTTTACCCATGACACATTTGATGTTGGTAGCATAGGATGGGCTTCAGCAGGGCCGCACACGGAAAGTTGTCAGATCTTTTTCATGACCAGTGAGGCAGCGCATTTGGATGGTCGATACACCAACATGGGACAAGTCATCCAGGGTTTGGAGTTTCTTCCCGAAATGACCATTGGAACAACCATCAAGAGCATCAGTGAAGTTCAGCCTTGATAATTAGGTCTTTTGTTTTTTTCTTTTTGCAGCCGGAAACAGAATGTTATTCAAAATCAAACGGTATCCGGGTGACTTGGGGTGCAGCGACAAATCGGTGGGCGGATCTCCTACCAAATGGCGGTAATCTTCTGGATCATGGCCACCGTAATACGTCCACTGCCCTTGTCCTAACTCACCATGGATGTAACGTGCAGTTCCCAATGATTTGGTTTCGCCCATTACGGTCACATTGCTCTTGATGTAGTCATGGTGAAAGGATGTTGTTTGGCCCATAAATCCTTTGATCACTTGGGTATGGTTTTGCGTTAGGATGGTTGGCACAATATCCCACTTGGCAGAGAAATCAAACAGGGTGAAAAAATCATTTAACTCTCCCATTTTGTTGTGATCTTCAGTCGCGTCAATGGAACTGAACTCATACACCATGGGATCTTTGATCAATCTATAATTCTGAAATGCAAAGCCGTTGTTGAATTCCAATTTTTGTTGCGCTTGTAGATCGCTGGCATCTCCATCAAACACTGCTTCGGCAATATCCACATGCTCTGCTGCCAGAGCGATGTCATAAGAATCCGTTCCACTGCACATCGTAAACAAAAAGCCCCCACCCAAAACAAAGTTTCGGATGTTCACGGCCACTTGGCGTTTCATTTCACTCACTTTTGAAAAACCCAATGAAGCCGCTGTGCCTTCTTGATTTTTGACCTCATCTTGGTACCATGCTGCGTTGCGGTATTGTGCGTAGAATTTTCCGTATTGACCTGTAAAATCCTCATGGTGCAAATGGAGCCAATCGTATTTGACCAAATCACCTTTGATGACTTCTGTATCGTAAATTTCTGTGTAAGGAATCTCCGCGTATGCAAGTACCATGGTCACCGCATCGTCCCAAGGCTGTTTTCCTTTTGGCGTGTACACGGCAATCTTTGGAGCAACCTCCAACTTCACCCGTTCCATGTTCACTTCAGGATCAGCAATTTGGGAATAAATCTGTTGGGCTTGTGCATCTGCAATGACTTCAAAGCTTACTCCCCTGATGGTGCATTCTTTGGTCAATGAGGGGAGATTGGGACATAAAAAACTGCCCCCACGATAATTCAGTAACCATTCCAGTGTACCGCCATTTTGTAGGAGCCAATAGGCAATTCCGTAAGACTTCAAATGCTCTGCTTGGGTATCATCCATTGGGATGAGCACTTGGCTCGCCCTTGTTGGCAATACGCTCAAAAAAAC
Organism: Chryseobacterium gleum; assembly: GCA_945878635.1. Classification (GTDB taxonomy): domain Bacteria; phylum Bacteroidota; class Bacteroidia; order Flavobacteriales_D; family Sanyastnellaceae; genus CAMCTV01. Next base: position 4,123 of record CAMCTV010000071.1, read on the forward strand.
AAACAGCACGACAAAGCTGATAATACGTTTTGCTTTCATTTTCCTAAAATACGTCAAGGGCTGAGAACAACATCCCGATTAACGAAAATTAAAAAGGAACAACATCATCATTGCCTCTTGTGAAAGAACTAAAATCGTCATCATCTTCCTCATCCGGCATGGTATTGATCTTGGAACTCACCGTGATGGTGGTGGAAGATCCAGAATCAAAATTGGTGTTGGGGGACATGGAACCTCCATAGCTTGGATTGAAGCTGTGGTGATCTCTGTCTGTAAACTTGGCCAACTCTTTTTTGAATTCTAAGTCAACATCAGAAATGGCACCGTTCCTGTGCTTCGCGATAAGAATCTGTGCCAATCCTACTGTTGAGTGACCTTCTGCATTGGTTAGAATACCATAATACTCTGGACGATAAATAAAACCAACGATATCGGCATCTTGCTCAATCGCTCCTGATTCACGTAAATCAGAAAGCACAGGGCGCTTGTCACCTGGACGTGATTCAACGCTACGCGATAACTGCGACAAGGCAATGATTGGAACATCCAATTCCTTGGCAATTTGCTTGATGGATCGGGAAATGGTAGAGATTTCCTGTTCACGGTTTCCCCCACGGCCATCACCTCCACCCACTGACATCAATTGCAAGTAATCAATGATGATGATTTGAATACCATGTTGTGCTTTAAGCCTACGGCACTTTGCACGCAAGTCAAATACAGAAAGGGCCGGTGTGTCGTCTATAAACAAAGGCGCATCGGCCAATTTGGCGATGCGTTGATTCAATTGCTGCAATTCCAATTCGGACAAATTACCACGGCGCAATTTATCCCCCTCAATCTCCGTCTCACTGGCTATCAAACGCTGCACCAACTGCAAGCTGGACATCTCTAGTGAAAAAACCGCCACCGGGGCCTTGTGTTCCACGGCGATGTTGCGCGCCATGGACAAAACGAAAGCCGTCTTACCCATTGCAGGACGTGCAGCAATGACAATCATATCAGAGCGCTGCCAACCATTGGTGATTCGGTCCAATGCATTAAAACCAGAAGGAACACCAGTAACACCAGTTTTGTTCTTCATGGCCTTGTCAATCTCATCCAATGCCTGCTTGACCAAATGACTCATCTTGTCATAGTTCTTTCTGATGTTGCCTTGGGTAACCTCAAAAAGTCCAGATTCAGCTTTGTCCAATAATTCAAAAACATCCGTTGTTTCTTCATAGGCATGTGTGATGATATTACCTGAAATGCGGATCAATTCACGTTGGATGAATTTCTGGGCGATGATACGGGCATGGGCTTCAATGTTGGCGGAAGAAGCCACTTGATTGGTCATGGCTGCGATATAGGGCGCACCACCTGCAGCGTCCAAAAGACCCTCTTTTCTCAATTGCTGAGATACCGTTAAAATATCAATGGGAGAACCATTGGAAAACAAAGATCGAACAGCGCTGTAGATTATAGTATGCTTGGGATCATAAAATGAATTGGGCTCTAAAATCTCAATCACCGAATTCACAGCGGAGTTGTCCAACATCACGGCACCCAGCACTGCTACTTCTAGGTCTCTTGCATTGGGTGGTATTCTTCCCATTTCACTACCCAAGACATTGGCATTGAAATCTAAAGTCTTCTTACCTCTGGTGGTGCGTGTTTGTTTATCCATGAACTTAAAATTAAGGAAAGTCAAATTTAGAAAGGTGCGATGCAATTGCGGCGGTATTCTATCCACATTGCATCCATTCCCTATTTTAATAACTTTTGAAGCGATAAGAATCCCAATAAATTCAGGGTTTCCCGATGAAAATAATGTCAATAAAAAAAGAGTTTTCAACTTACATTTGGATAATGCGGTGGTTTCCATTATATATTCTTTTGCTTAGCTTTTTCTCCTGCAAAAAGGAAGAGCATGGAATACCCACCATTCAAATTGAATGGGTTGGAGAAAATGGGCTATTTGGATTTGGTCAATCTATTTCTGTTTCTGTTGAAGCCCTTCTCGAAGGCCAAGATCGGATTGAAAAAATAACCATGCAGCTCTGTGATCCCAACCAAAAAATATGGCTGTCCATTTTAGAAACAGACCAACTTCCGTCTGCTTCATTCAATGGAAACTTATCCATCGAACTCAATGATCCTTATCTCCCGTCTGGTCAATACTACATCAAAGTAACAGCCCACACTGATCATACCTCAAAATCGGCATTCTTAGATTGCACCGTTTTGGAATTGGCTAAGAAACGAAAAAATATTTTTGTCATTAATAACAACGGATTTGCAGGAGCGATGATTGACACCTTGTCCTATGGCATGCAAATGGGAACCTGGCGCAGCGCTGTTGGATCAAGATACCTGCCTACTGTAAACTCCTACAATAAAACTTTTTGGTCATGCACACTTGGCCAATCAACGCTGGAGATGATGGACATACAAAACCCATACTCAGAATTGTTCTCCTATCCTTTTGCTGGCAGCAATGACTATTTCATGGATACTTCAAGCGACCCACAAGATCAAAGCATTTGGTACAGTACACAAGATGGATTGAGAAAATTCAATAAGAATGGGCAGTTTTCACAATGGATTCAAGGTGACAATCAAAACCAACTTTGCGTCACTGAAAAGTACCTGTGTGTGAATCAAAAAACACCCGGCCAACCCGGACGTTTAAAATTATACCTAAAGACAACGAGCAGTTTGATTCATTCATGGGTTCATGGACTTGACATCGTGGATATGTTTAACTTGAATGAAATGATTGGTTTGATTACGCTAAACAACGGCGTTTATGGAGTTTCGCTTTTTGACCTTGAAACTTTGCTCCCCATCAATTGGCATCCATTATTGGGATACTCCAGCAACAATTTCCAATGCTTAACAACAGGTAATGGTCTTTGGATCAGCGACGAAAATGGACTGCATCATTGGGATAATCAAGGTGAATGGATCAATACATGGGGCGATTATCATCCCTCCCGCATGTTGACAGATGAAACGGAACCGTTGCTTTGGATGATCGATGTCGGGAATTTGAAAGGCTTTCAATACCTTACCCAGCAACAGGTTTATCAGAGTGCTGATAACGGATATTCTGAATTGGCAATCGGCTACAACAAGTGAACAAAACACTCAATAAAATGGTTTTTAAACTATGAATATTCTCATCACTGGAGGAACGGGAAATGTTGGAAAAGTCCTTATCCCATTGCTCAAAAAATCAGGACACGATTGTTACATCTTGACAAGGTCTCCCAAATCCGATAAAGAAATTTTCTGGAATCCGATTTCACAAGAAGGCAAATTACCAGATGGAATAGATTTTCAAGCAGTAGCGCATTTGGCAGGATACAGTGTTTCCAATCGTTGGACCAAAAAAAACAAGCAAGAGATGATCGACTCCAGACTGCAGTCCACCATGCTCCTTAAAAAATTGCTACTCGAAAGAAAAGTTGAAAACATAATTTGGATTCAAGCCAGCGCCATTGGCATATACAACAACACACAAGAATGGCAAAACGAGGACAGTGTTCACGGACAAGGGTTCTTGGCTCAACTTACAGCAGACTGGGAAAACGCAATTGCTGATCAACCGGCAGGATGGCGTAAAGTTATTTTAAGGATTGGGGTTGTTATGGACCCACATTCAGGAGCCCTTGCGGCTATGCTTCCCATTTTCAGAATGGGTATGGGCTCAGCACTGGGAACAGGTCAACAATGGATGAGCTGGATAGCCATTGAAGATTTGGCACGAATGATTCATTTTGCTCTAGAAAACAACAACATTCAAGGAGTGTACAATGCAGTAGCTCCTGCACCTGTTCAGAACGACGAATTTGGCCGGGAACTTTGCCGTGCCATCAAACGTCCCTACTGGCTTCCCAAAGTTCCTGCTTTCCTCTTAAATTTGATGGTAGGCGAAATGGCTAGTATGGTCCTCAACAGTCAACGCATATCTTCCCAAAAAATTCAAGACCAAGGTTTTGTTTTTAAACACAATACTCTCGCTCAAAATTTTCAAGAAATATTCAAATGAAAACCAAAGTTGCCATCCATTGGTTTAGACGCGACCTTCGCCTATCTGATAACACAGCGCTCCATCATGCAGTTGAGTCGGGGTTACCTGTTTTGCCCATTTTCATTTTTGATAAAAACATCCTCGATGCCTTAGAAAACAGAAAAGATGCTAGAGTGGGATTCATCCACCAGACGCTTAAAAAAATGCATACAGCATTGCAAGAGCAAGGCAGCGGAATTCAATTCTTTTACTCCACTCCAAAGCAAGTATGGGAAACGCTCATTGAAACCTATGACATCCAGGGTGTTTTCTTCAATCGAGATTATGAACCCTATGCGAGGGAAAGAGACGGTGAAATTTTCGAAATGTTTCAAGGCAACAACATTCCATTGCATAGTTTCAAAGACCACGTGATATTTGAAAAGAAAGAGGTCTGCAAAGATGATGGAAAGCCATATACTGTCTATACACCTTATAGCAGAAAATGGAAATCGCTTTTAAAACCTGAGATGCTTAAGTCGCTGCCTGAGCTCAACTTCAATGCATTTTACAAAATGGAAAGTTCTACGATCATTCCATTGGAAAAAATGAATTTTGCGAAGAGTGATCAAGAAATACCATCATCTGACATCTCCTTATCCGTTGTAACCAATTACCACGAAACCCGAGACATCCCATCCATAAGAGGAACCAGCAGGATAAGCTTGCATTTGCGCTTTGGAACCATCAGTATCCGACAATGCGTAAAAATTGGATTGGAAAATAACGAGAAGTGGTTGAATGAATTGATTTGGCGAGATTTCTACCAAATGATTATCTATTGTTTTCCGCACAGTGCGCAATCATCATTTAAGCCACAATATGATCGAATCTCTTGGAGACATGATGAAGAAGATTTCAAAAAATGGTGTGAAGGAAAAACGGGATATCCCATTGTAGATGCAGGCATGCGCGAGTTGAACGAGACCGGCTTCATGCACAACCGTGTAAGGATGGTAGTTGCTAGCTTCTTGACCAAACACCTGCTGATCGATTGGCGATGGGGTGAGCGCTACTTTGCGGAAAAACTGCAAGATTATGAATTGGCCAGCAATGTCGGTGGATGGCAATGGGCTGCAGGAAGTGGTTGTGATGCAGCGCCCTATTTCAGAATTTTCAATCCATACAGCCAAACAGAAAAATTTGACAAAGAACACCGATACATCGCACTATGGGTTCCAGAGTGGAAAAGCAAAGAATACCCCAAGCCCATAGTAGATCATGCGTTAGCCAGAGAGCGATGTCTTCAAGTTTACAAAGAAGCATTGACAGCGACTTTGTAGATTTGCAATATGAGTCATACCACCATTCTCGAAGGTATTAAAGTATTGGATTTATCCACCGTATTGGCGGGACCCAGTGTGGGAACTTTTTTGGCTGAGTTAGGAGCCGAGGTAACCAAGATAGAATCACCCCAAGGAGATGTTACACGCACCTGGTTTGGCGTCAATGAAGATCAATCCACTACCAGTGCCTATTATCTTTCAGTGAACGCCAATAAAACTGTTCACATGATGGATTTAAATAAAAACAGATCAGAGCTTGAGGACCTCATCTCAAAATCAGACATACTACTTTTGAATTTCAAATCCTCTGATGAGGTAAAGTTTGATCTGAGTCCGGACACTCTATTGCAGCGCCATCCACATTTGATCATCGGTAAAATAAAAGGCTTTGAGCATGAGGAAGGACGTGTTGCCTATGATGTTGCTATACAAGCGGAGACGGGGTTCATGAGCATTAACGGTGAAGCAGGTTCAGAACCATTAAAACTTCCAGTAGCCTTTATGGATGTATTGGCAGCACATCAACTCAAGGAAGGCCTGTTGTGTGCTTTGTTAGATAAGACAAAAACAGGAAAGGGAATGTTGGTGGAATGTTCTTTGGAAAGTGCTGGAGTTGTGAGTTTGATGAATCAAGGAAGCAATTTTTTAAAAACAGGAAAAGTCCCAAAAGCTTCAGGCTCTCTGCATCCCAACATTGCGCCTTACGGAGAGCAACTTGTATTCAAAGACAACACCAAGATTGTATTGGCCATAGGAAGTGATAAGCAGTTTGCCTCGCTATGTATTGCGCTGCAGTGTGCCTCCACCTCAAGCGATCCGCGATTTTTAAATAATGTTTCAAGGGTTCATAACCGACATGAATTGAATCAAATATTGACAATGGCGGCAGACAAGATTTCCTTTCAAACCATCAGGGAGTATTTAATTAAAGATAATGTTCCCTTTGGTGAAATAAAGACAATAGAACGCGTAATGCAGAGTAAAACTGCACAAGAGAAACTAACCGTTCATGCACATGGAGAACGAAGTATATCGCACATTGGATTTAAAATGATCAAATAAAAAAATCACTGCAATCTTTCAGACTCAGTCCTGTGGTATCCTTTGGAGACATGAAGGCTTTTTTCCAATCAATGGGCCATTGGATTTGCAGTGACTCGTCACCGACATGTAAACAACGTTCAGCATCAGGTGAATAATATTGCGAGCA
>CAMCTV010000072.1 GCA_945878635.1 Chryseobacterium gleum
GGTTACTAAAAAGTATATTTTCTTTAATCCCCATATTTTAGGACTAATGCGTAAAAATAGAAATTCAAACAAAAAAACCAAAGCAAAGTGAAAAGGATTTAGCTTCCTGCTTTTCCTGAGGTATCGATTCTTAATGCTCTCAAATCTTCCGATGTAAAATTGTCCGTTCTCTAGTTTCTCATTGACTTGAATAAAAAATCGATTGATAAAACGGATATTATTCACCTTGCCCAAATTGAGTATTCCATCCAGAGGCTCCTCCAAATTGTCAATATTAAATCCATTGGTGGTATCTAATAGCCTAACTCCAGAAAGATTTGATGGTAGCCAATCGGAGAGAATCCGCAGCTCCTCTTGCGAAACACTTCTGTTTAAAAACTCTATTTTTGATTTTATCCTGTGCAACTCAATTAAATATTGTTCTCCATCACGCAAACAAGGGCAAAATACTATACTAAACCAATTAGTTATACAAGAAGATTAAAAATTTTCTACACACGCTTTCTACCTTCAACGTAATAATTCACAATAAACCTATACAAAAGCCGCACCCCCACGCCGGTCCCGCCCTTTGATCTATAATCTTGGGATTGATTAATCCATGCAGTACCTGCAATATCAATATGAACCCAAGGGTATTTGGTAAAATGTTGAAGAAACTTGCCTGCGGATATATGGCCTGCATTGCCATTACCTAAATTCTTTAGATCTGCTACATCACTTTTTAATTCATCTCCGTAATCTGGCCATAACGGAAACTCCATGGTGCGCTCCCAAACTTCGAGTCCCGCCTGAGCAATGGATTTCATCACTCTTTCATCCGCGGTTCCCATCACGGCAGATGCATAGGTTCCAATGGCTCTGATAGCAGCTCCAGTAAGCGTAGCCAGATCAATCACCAAATCAGGGTTGTACTTCTGTGCATAAACCAAAGCATCTGCCAATATCAAGCGACCCTCTGCATCCGTATTCATGACTTCGATAGTAGTCCCATCAGAAATGGTTAAAACATCTTGTGGCACAATAGCATTCATACCTGGTCGATTATCTGTAGCGGGAACCAAACCTATCACATGCACAGGCAAATTATTGGCAGCAACAGCATACATGGTTCCAATTACTGCTGCTGCACCACCCATATCGCATTTCATCTCATCCATTGATCCTGGCGTTGGCTTTAAAGACAATCCTCCCGTATCAAAAACAACTCCTTTACCTACCAAAACCAAAGGTTTCTTATTGGTTGGCTTGGCTGGCTTGTATTCCATAATGGTGAAGGTTGGTGGGTCGATAGAACCCTTATTGACACCCAACAAACCACCCATTTTCAACGACTCGATTTGCTTCTTGTGCAATACCTTGACTGAAAAACCTGCTTCCTTTCCTAAACGAACTGCTTCTTTTGACAATTGCTCTGCAGTTAAAAAAGAAACCGGTTCATTGACCAAGGTACGGGCCGCATGATTGGCATTTACTACGCCGTACAACTCGCGCTGCTTGTCCTCTGTTAGGTGCGTATCTTGAATATACATTTGCTCCAACGACAAGGCGTGCTCTTTGGCATTGGTGTAATACTTATTGAACTTATAATTACCCAGGGCCATTCCCTCAGCAAAGGCATAACTGATTTTCTCATCCACACCTTCACCTTTCACCAAAACAGACTTTTCCTTACTCGCATTGGCTACACCTTGCACATCATTTCCCTTGGCTCTCCATTTCTCCAAAGTTCTGGCGGACAAATCGCTATTATCAGCAAAATAGAAATACTCCCAACTGCCCATATTTTGGATGACTACACTATCCTTTTTATTCTTGCGCTGATCCAACAAATGCTGTTGAACGTCCTTATTCAAAGACTGAAAAATTTTAGACTTCTCGTTGTTCCATAGAACAACGATTACCTTGGACTCTAATTGCTTTTGCTTGGCCATTTCTTACTTATTTAAAAATTACTCTTTTGGTGGATTGCTTGCTTTCCGATTTCACCATTAAAACATACAATCCAGGAGTTTGGTGAGGCAAGATGTACTTCAAATGATCATTGGGCGCACTGCTAAAAGGTCTTGACCAAACCAATTGTCCCAAGGCATCATACAATTCAAATTGACCTCTCTGCGCCTGAATCCATTCTGTCTCAATGGTCATATCTTCTTGGGAAGGACTGGGATATACCGACCAATTCTGCAAAGATAAATCTTCCAATATCCCTGCACCTTCTTGTCCGTATACATTGATGTCATCGATGTACAAGTTGTTTCCACCCTTGGCTACAAATTCAAACTTCACTTGAAAATGATCTGACATGTAGTTAGGGTTGGAAATGAGAACCACATTGGAACCCCATTGATCTTGACCAGAGGGCACAAAATTACCGTCTGTATCTGGCGCTGTGGCTAGGTTAGAAATGCCTTGGTGTATTTTTACCAATCCCCAATTTTGTCCGCAATCTGCTGATGCACTGATTCTGAAACGATCATTGGTACTCGTTGTCTTTTTGGCCCATGCCCATTTGTAGGAAATGTAAATGGTATCTCTGCCTGACATGTCAAATGGAGCGGAAATCAACTCATCCTTGCTATCAATGATGCTCACCGTTGAATTGAGCAATCGCAATGATTTGCTACCAGAATAAGAAACATTGTTTACGATACCGTAACCAGCATCGCCCATTTCATTCCAAACAGACCAACGATCCGTATTGGGCCATACTTCCTCAAAACCCTCCCAAATGGGCGCTTCGAGCGCAGGTGCTTGAAAAACATGAATGAGATTATTCTTCACTTTTGTCAAGTTTCCTGTAGGATTCCCAACGGTCAAGGTAACCGTATAAATGCCCGGTTGCTCATAGGTATGAATTGGATTTTGGTAAATATTGGCATCTGATCCCGTTATGGTATTTCCATCACCGAAATCCCAGGTCCATGTTGAAGGCGCGTTATAACTATTGTCATTAAAAGCAATATTTTCACCTGCGCAAATAACAACTTTGTCTGATTCAAAATCAGCCACACACAAAGCTGGATTGGCAACTCCTGTGGCGTTGAGATTGGATGCTGAAATGAGTTGATTGCGCTGGGCTATAGAAGAAGTCAAAGCAGCGCGCATTCTGACCGCCTGACCAATGGTAAACATTCTTGAACAATAGCTGTACTCCATGTAATTCTGTACGTTATCCAGTGGACTACCGCAGCTTGCCCCTTGAAGGTTGCAAGAAGTCCATCCGATGGTCAATGGGGTATCTTCTACATCATCATCAATGTCACAATTGGTAGCGACAGCTGGCTCATTGCCATCTCCCCAAGTGTGCTTGAGGTTGAGCCAGTGACCGGCTTCGTGGGTTAAGGTTCTTGACTTTTGAACAGAGCTGGTACCAATTGATCCAACATAATCTGAACGCACAACAATTCCATCCGTGGTGGCACCCCAATTTCCGGCCACATTGGGCGGTAAATTGGAATAACCAGCTGCGCCGTCGGCATTTTGCACAACCCAAATGTTTAGGTATTCATTCCTAGGCCACATGATTAAATCTTTTACCTGTTGATCACCCACTGTAGTCAAATCACTGACTGTTCTTGTGATTCCTGAAGTACAATTTCCATTGGGGTCCTTGGTGGCCAATTTGAATTCAATACCAGCATCGGCAACCAATTGATCAAATGCATCCACGACGATAACGGTATCGCTGTTCATTTTTCTGAAATCTCTGTTGAGGATGAATAAGCCATCCAAGATTTGATCGTCCGAAATATTCTCAGAACCATAATTGTGAATAACATGAAACACAACTGGAATGGTATAAATGGTTTGCCCCCCCCTGGACTCTTGGAAATTGCGCGTATACTCGTCCAAATAGGATGCAGCACTCATGGCCTCTTGTCTATACTCTGGATGTTTTTCAAAGAAAGCATCCATGGCATGTGCTTGTCCACAAGGATGCTCATGCTGTGCCCAAACAGAAATGGTTAGCAACCATCCCAACATCAAAAAAAGTTTATTCATTGTTTCAAATTTGCAGGACAACAAAAATATCGGAAAATCAAGGTGAACGTTGGATTTTTTTGGTTAAATACACGTATTTTCGCAATCCGCAAATTGGGGTAAATTATGGATCACATCAGGAATTTCTGCATTATAGCACACATTGACCACGGCAAAAGCACGTTGGCCGATCGTCTTTTACAAATTACCAAGACGGTTGATGACAGAAAATTGGTTGCCCAAACCCTAGATGATATGGACTTGGAGCGTGAAAAAGGCATCACAATCAAAGCCCACGCCATCCAGATGAGTCATACGCACAAAGGAAAAAATTATACGCTGAATTTAATCGACACCCCCGGGCACGTTGACTTTAGCTATGAAGTTTCCAGATCCATCGCATCCTGCGAAGGGGCATTATTGATTGTAGACTGTACGCAGGGTATTCAAGCGCAAACCATCTCCAATCTGTATTTGGCGATGGAACACGATTTGACCATCATTCCGATTCTGAATAAAATTGACCTTCCCAATGCAGAACCTGAATTGGTGAAAGACCAAGTAGTGGAGCTGTTGGGATGTGAACGAGATGAAATTTTAATCGCCTCCGGTAAAACAGGCCAAGGTGTAGATCTTATTTTAGAAGCCATTTGTGAGCGCATAACGCCACCAAAAGGTGATCCTTCAGCTCCATTGCAGGCAATGATTTTTGATTCCGTCTTTAATTCCTTTCGCGGAATCATTGCCTATTACAAAATTTTGAATGGCACACTAAAAAAAGGAGATAAAGTAAAATTCATGAGCAATGGTCGTGAATATTTTGCAGATGAAATTGGCTGCCTTGGATTGGATTTGATGCCCCGTGCTGAAGTTAAAGCGGGCGATGTTGGGTATATCATTTCCGGTATAAAAACTGCATCTGAAGTAAAAGTGGGTGATACCATCACAACGACAGTCAATCCATGTTTGGATGCGGTGAAAGGTTTTGAAGATGTGAAACCCATGGTATTTGCTGGTGTTTATCCAGTGGATACAGACGAATACGAAGAGCTCCGCGCCAGCATGGAGAAACTCCAGTTGAATGATGCCTCACTGGTATTTGAGCCTGAGAGTTCGGCTGCATTGGGATTTGGATTCCGATGCGGATTCCTTGGAATGCTCCACATGGAAATTATCCAAGAAAGATTGGAACGTGAGTTCAACATGACGGTCATTACCACTGTGCCCAACGTAAGCTATATCGCCTACTTGAAGGATGGCACGCAGCATGAAATCCACAATCCATCAGAATTGCCGGATCCCAATAAATTGGAATATGTAGAAGAGCCTTATATCAAGGCACAAGTCATTACCAAATCCGATTACATCGGCGCCATCATGACGCTTTGCATTGAAAAGCGAGGCATGTTAACCAATCAAGTTTACTTGACTTCTGACAGAATCGAATTGACTTTCGAAATGCCATTGGCTGAAATTGTCTTTGACTTTTATGATCGCCTCAAGACCATTTCAAAAGGATATGCATCATTTGATTATTTCCCCATTGGCATGCAACAGTCTGACTTGGTGAAAATGGATATCTTGCTGAATGGTGATCAAGTAGATGCATTGAGCGCATTGATACACCGGGATCATGCATTTGATTTAGGAAAAAAGATCTGTATCAAATTGCGTGAATTGATCCCAAGACAACAGTTTGAGATCGCCCTTCAAGCAGCGATTGGAGCCAAAATCATTGCCCGTGAAACCATCAAAGCACTGCGCAAGGACGTAACGGCCAAATGTTATGGAGGTGATATTTCTCGTAAAAGAAAGTTGTTAGAAAAACAAAAGGAAGGAAAAAAGAGAATGCGACAAGTAGGATCTGTAGAAGTTCCACAAGAAGCTTTCTTAGCAGTGTTGAAACTGAATTCATAATTGAAGAAAACTTATTGAGTCAATGCATAAGCCCTCCCCATGTGAGGGCTTATCTTTGAAACATGATCTCTCAAAACCATCCTAGAAAACTATTCTTACTTGATGCATACGCATTGATTTTTCGTGCCTACTACGCATTTATTCGCAGCCCCAGAATATCATCCAAGGGATTAAATACATCCGCCATTTTTGGATTCACCAATGTATTGTTGGACATCATGCGCAATGAAAAACCTTCCCACATGGCCGTGGTTTTTGACGCTCCCGCGCAAACACTTCGTGAGATAGATTACGAGGCATACAAAGCCAACAGAGAGGAAACACCGGAAGATATCAAATTGAGCGTTCCTTACATTATGCAAATCATTGAGGCATTCAATATTCCCATCTTGATGAAGGAAGGATACGAAGCGGATGATGTTGTGGGCACATTGGCCAAAGTGGCTGAAAAAGAGGGCTTTTTGACCTACATGATGACCAGTGACAAAGACTATGGACAGCTGGTTTCAGAAAATATTTACGTGTATAAACCTGGCTACCAGGGTGGACCAGCGGAGATATTGGGCATTCCAGAGGTATTAGAAAAATTCAATATCCAAAGAATTGACCAGGTGATTGATATTTTGGGTATGATGGGAGACGCCGTAGATAACATTCCCGGAATACCGGGCGTTGGTGAGAAGACCGCTCAAAAATTGGTCAAGGAATTTGGATCCCTCGAAGGCCTTTTAGAAAATACCCATCAGTTAAAAGGCAAGCTCAAGGAGAATGTTGAACAGTATAAAGATCAAGCGATCCTTTCCAAGAAATTGGCTACCATCATCTTGGATTCGCCGGTTCCTTTTGATGAAGAGCAATTGCGTTTGAAGGATTGGAACAAAGAAAAATTAAAGGATTTATTGGAAGAGTTGGAGTTCAGAACGTTAAGCAAACGTATACTCGGAGAGGAGCCTACAGAGCCCGTTCAAGGGGAGTTGTTTGCCGTGGAAAGCCATGATGCTCCAGCACCTGCCATGTGCAAAACCATATTGGATGTAGACCATGAATACCATCTGATTCAAACCAAAGAAGAATGTTTGGGTTTGATCGAACAATTAAAAAGTGAAAATCAATTTTGTTTTGATACTGAAACATCTGACCTAAATACATTCACTTGCCGTCTCGTTGGTCTTTCCTTTTCCTTTAAAAAAGGAACTGGATGTTATGTGCATCTCCCGGAAGAAAGAGCCCTTGCCCAAGAATGGCTGCAACTCTTTCAACCCGTATTGCAGGACCCAAGTAAAACCCTCATTGGACACAACATCAAATTTGATTTGAAGACAATGCGCCAATATGGTGTTGACTTAAAAAACAACCTATTTGATACCATGATAGCGCATTATTTACTTCATCCAGACGGCAAGCATGGAATGGATGAAGTGTCGGAAAAACTATTGTGCTATACACCTATTTGTATTGAAAGTTTGATAGGAAAAAAAGGGAAGGACCAAGGGAGCATGAGCACCTTAAGCGCAGTAGAAATTTCTGATTATGCTTGTGAAGATGCGGACATCACTTACCAACTTTTTGAAATCCTTGGACCGCAGTTGGAGAAGGAAGGACTCATGGAACTTTTTACCGATGTTGAAATGCCTTTGATGCCCATACTGGCCGATATGGAATGGGAAGGAATTAAAATTGAAATTCCATTTCTTGAAGTCTATTCGAAAGAGCTTGAGAGAGACATTGCCATTATTGAAAAGGAAATCTTTGAATTGGCGGGAGAGACTTTCAATATGGATTCACCCAAGCAATTGGGACCAATACTATTTGAAAAATTAAAAATCACTGACGAGATTAAAAAGACCAAAACGGGACAATACAGCACCGCGGAGGATGTCCTATCCAAATACATACACAGCCACCCAATCATTGCCAAGATTTTAGATTACCGGGAATTAAGAAAGCTAAAATCGACTTATGTCGATGCTATTCCAGCGTTGGTTCAAAATACAACAGGAAGATTGCACACTTCCTTCATGCAAACCGTAGCCGCTACAGGTCGATTGAGTTCAAACAATCCCAACATTCAAAACATCCCCATTAGAACGGAGAAAGGCCGAAGAATAAGAAAAGCCTTTGTTGCCAGAGATGAGCAACACACCATTCTCAGTGCTGACTATTCTCAAATTGAATTGCGGGTGATTGCCAGTATGAGTGAGGATCCTAATATGTGCGAGGCATTTAAGATTGGTGCAGATGTGCATCAGGCCACCGCCTCAAAAGTATTTCACGTACCCATGGAGGAGGTAACCAAAGAGATGCGCAGCAAGGCAAAAGCAGTAAACTTTGGAATCATCTATGGGCAAGGTGCGTTTGGTTTGGCACAAAATCTCGGTATCAGTAGAACTGAGGCAAAAGAAATCATTGACTCCTATTTTCAACAGTTTTCAACGCTCAAAAATTTCCAATCTGATCAAATTGATCGTGCCAAACACACAGGATATGTAGCCACATTACTTGGGCGTAAAAGACAACTTCCAGACATCAATAGCAAGAACGCTATTGTACGGGGTTTTGCAGAAAGAAATGCCATTAACGCACCCATTCAAGGTTCAGCTGCTGATATCATTAAATTGGCTATGATCAAGATATATCAAGCCTTTCAAACGCATCATTTGAAATCCAAAATGATTTTGCAGGTGCATGATGAATTGGTATTTGACGTACTGAAAGATGAATTGAATCAAGTCAAATCCATTGTTGAGGAGTGCATGGCCAAGGCTTATACATTGAATGTCCCACTGCTTGCTGAGGCTGGTGTTGGCGACAATTGGCTAGAGGCGCATTGATACTACTTTTTTACAATTGTTGGTAAGTCCAACTTTGGACATAGAAGACTCTTTGCTTACTTTGTAGCATAGAGAAAATTGCTATGAATGTACTTGTGTTAGGATCCGGCGGAAGAGAAAACGCCATTTGTTGGAAAATTTCCCAAAGCTCACTTTTGAGGAGCTTGTACATTGCTCCTGGAAATGGAGGAACTGGTCAATATGGAGAAAACATCAATATTGACCCCTGCGATTTCAAAGCGGTCAAAAAATTGGTTCTCGAGAAGAACATCCAAATGGTCATTGTTGGGCCTGAAACCCCACTGGTAGAAGGAATCGTAGACTTTTTTGAATCGGACAAACATTTGAAAGAGGTGTCCATCATTGGACCCAACAAATACAGTTCGCAATTAGAAGGAAGTAAAAAGTTTGCCAAAGAATTCATGATTCGTCATAACATTCCCACGGCCAAATACGCTTCTTTTGATTCATCCCAAATCAAAGAGGCTCAAGCATTCATTGACACCATCAAAAAAACTATTGTGTTAAAAGCCGACGGATTGGCAGCAGGAAAAGGTGTTTTGATATTGGACGATCACAAAGAGGCCAAGAAGGAAGTTGAGAAAATGTTATCCGGAAAAGCCTTTGGCGATGCAGGAAAAACAGTCGTGATTGAAGAATTCTTGAAAGGTATAGAGTGTTCGGCATTCATCATCACTGATGGACAGTCGTACAAAGTATTACCAGAAGCCAAGGACTATAAGCGAATTGGTGAAGGAGATACAGGATTGAATACCGGAGGCATGGGAGCCATATCGCCAGTCCCATTTTGTACACCTGAGTTTTTAGATAAAATTGAAACGCAAGTTATTATTCCAACCATGAAAGGCCTTCAGGCTGATGGAATGAAATACAAAGGATTCATTTTCTTTGGCATTATGAAAGTGGGCAATGAGCCATTTGTTATAGAATACAACTGCAGATTAGGAGACCCTGAAACGGAAGCCATTTTACCAAGATTAAAATCAGACCTTTTAAACTTGTTTGAAGGAGTGGCCACCAACACATTGGGAGAATGTGACTTGTATTTTGATGAAAGATGTGCTGTCACTGTAATGCTCGTGTCCGATGGCTATCCCGAAGAATATGACAAAGGAAAAGAAATCAAAGGTTTGGAAGAAATTACGGATAGTTTTATTTTCCATGCAGGCACGAAACTAAGTGGCAAGGAAAACAAACTCATCACCAATGGCGGAAGAGTGTTGGCCTTAACATCCCTAGCTTACCGCATGGAAGATGCCACTTTTGCAAGCCTGAAAAATGCCGCTCAAGTACGATACAGCAATAAATATTACAGAAAGGATATTGGAGAGGACCTCATGAAGTATTTCACCAAATAGCAGGGGTAATTATCCTTTTTTACGTAAAAAAAACAACCTACGGAATGCTGACTTCATCTTTCTCAGCTTTCCATTTCCTTGATTATTCTCTTCATTGACATATCCGTATTCATAGCCGTAGTAGCCGTAGCCATAACCATAACCATAACCATAACCAATACCCTTAGGTCTTTTTCCATTAAAAATTAAACACAAGTTTGGAATTCGATTGGTCGTGTGTAATTCCTCAATTAGTCCAATCACTTTTCGGTGAGTAAGATTCTCTCGAGTAACAAATGCTGTAATATCAGCAAACTTAACCAACTGCATGGTGTCAGCTACAAGTCCTACTGGTGAAGTATCGACGATAACTGTGGCATAATTGGATTTGGCATACTCAAATATTTCCGCCATTTTATCGGAAAGTATCAGCTCTGAAGGATCTGGTGGTATAGGACCTGCTGGTAAAATATCAAAGATTACATCCTC
>CAMCTV010000073.1 GCA_945878635.1 Chryseobacterium gleum
CAACCCAACGATGAAAATAATGAGAGCAAATGAGACAGACCAAAAAGCCAAGGCCAAGTACCAATGGTTTTTGCCAAGTTTCTGTATATCGATGACTTAAGAAATTGATAATCGGCGCTCCGGTAATGGTATGCAGCAGGTAAATGGAAAAACTGCGGTCACCGAAATATCTTCCAATTTTAAAATCAAAGTCGCGGAAAAAGTGAATCACGGCCAATGCCAATAAACCAACCAAGAGGTCATTTGGACCAACTTTCATATAAGTAATTGCGCTAGCACAGCCAAGGAAAATCCAAAACTCTATTGGTTTTATTTTTTTTAGATAATGTAAAATGTACAATATACCCAATAGGAAAAGAGAACTCCAAGACGTGAAGAAACTGGATTGAAAAGTTAAAAATGGCCCCGTAAGCAACAGGAAATAAAATGCGATGCGCAACCATGCTTTGGAATGCATCGCTAGCGGAAACAACAGCCCCAAAAGAATGTAGTACTGAAATTCAACGGACAGCGACCAATAGACAGGATTGATCCATCTTGCATCTTCAAAAAATGGCACCAGATATCCTATGTGCATTAAGAGCTCACTCCATGAAGGTGCCAAGTTAACCTCAGCTGAACCTGGAATAAAATTGCGAAGATTGAGGTATGCCGCAGCAATCAACAATGAAATGAGATAGGGCGGCTCAATGCGCAATGCTCTTTTGTAAACAAAGGTGAAGAAGTCGTTGATTTTATATTGTGCCTGTAGCATGGAAATGGGAATAACCATTGCAGAAATCACAAAGAATATTTGCACATTGAGGGCGAGTAGGGCAAAAGTATCGAAGACAATCCCTGGTCCAACATATCCAGTGGTGCAACATACGTAGTGATACAGACAAATGCCTACAGCACTGAATCCCCGCAGGGTATGGATGATGGGCAATTCTGTTTTCATCCAACAAATATAACCAAAGGAAAGACTATCGATTCACCTCTTTATTGAACCAGGTGACCTGTCTTTTGGCGTACTGCTTACTGTGTGTTTTAATCCACTCAATGGCTTCAGATAGGGTGTGCAATCCTTCCATGCACTCGAACAATTCTTTGTAACCGACGGTATTCAGAGCTTGAAGCTGACGCAGAGGATAAAGCATTTCAGCTTCCTCCCAAAGCCCCATATCCATCATTTTTTCTACACGCTCATCTATGCGCTGATACAAAATTGTTTTATCGGGTTGGATGTAGTGGTATTCCACAGTGAAGGGCAATTGTTGCTTATTGTGTGTTCTCAATTCAGAGAATTTTTTTCCACTCAATTCAATCACTTCCAATGCACGTATAACGCGGTGAGGGTTGTATATGTCTACTTGCCGGAAGTATTCAGGGTCTTTAACTTCCAAAAGATCTTGGAGGTGTTCAATCCCTTTTTCTTCGTGCAATGCAGAGAAGTGAGCCCTTACCTCCTCATCTTGAGGCAGCGGGTCAATTCCATCGAGTAAAACTTTTAAAAACAATCCACTCCCACCAACGGCTACTATGGTGTCTTGTTTTTCTAATAATTCTTGAATAACGGGCCATGCCATGGCCGAAAATTGACCAGCACTGATGGGTTCATGAATGCTTTTGGTAGCAATGAAATGATGAGTAACTGCAGCAAGCTCAGATGGCTCTGGTCGAGCAACACCAATATTCAACTCCTGATAAAATTGACGGGAGTCGAAAGAGATGATTTCTGTATTGTGTTTTAATGCACTATCAATAGCAGTGGTTGTCTTTCCACTGGCGGTTGGGCCAACCACTGCTATCAGTTTTTTTTGCATTACTCAATGAGCCCTCGGCCCACTTTTTTGATCTTACCTTCTTTCTGCCACTTTGGGATGACTTGATCCAAAATACCATTGACAAATTGCGCACTTTTGGGAGTGCTGTAGTATTTGGCCAATTCAATGTATTCATTCATCGTCACTTTCACTGGAATGTTTTCAAAAAAGAGGGCTTCGGTCAAAGCCATTTTTAAAATAACCATGTCCATGGTAGCGATGCGCTC
The DNA here is from genome assembly GCA_945878635.1 of Chryseobacterium gleum. Taxonomy (GTDB): domain Bacteria; phylum Bacteroidota; class Bacteroidia; order Flavobacteriales_D; family Sanyastnellaceae; genus CAMCTV01. The sequence continues at coordinate 2,033 of CAMCTV010000073.1, forward strand.
TACTTCCCAATTTTTGGTGTAACCTGAAATTTCCTTCTCATGGTCTGAACCTAAAGCCAAAGTTTTGCGGAATAAATTTCGGCAATAGCCTTCTTCATCATCTCCGTCCTTCCACAAGGGCAGGAAGCTGACATCTTCATCATTGGATTTGATGGATTTGATGGTGCGCAAAACCATAGAGGCCGCTAAATCCAAATCATCGTTCCAATAAATACCCTGGTCCTCCATGAATTCTTGGATGTCTTCATGGTTGATGATGAATTTTTTAAAGATGCGAAGGACCAGTTCCTTGTCGTAATCAAAACCCCTTTCTGTGGCTTGCATGTATTCTTGATAGTCTTCTGTTTCCATAAGACCTTTGAATATTTTTTTAACCATCTCTGGATTGTCTGTCCATTTGAGGTGGTTGTATTTCATGCCCTCGGCCAAAGATCTGCTGTGCGCCAGAATGCGTAATATTTTGTTGGTTACAAATCTGGTATTGGGATGCAAGTCTTCCTGGGAAGGCAATCTTTTTTGCATGCCCAGTTCAATTTTCTCAATGGCCAATTGGTGCATTTCCACCATTATTCCCATCAAGGAAATGTACAATTCACGGAAGCGATCGACACTTTCGAATAGCATCTTTTCATATCGTGCGGCATCAGGCTTTTCCTCGTTGTAGTATGCAAAAAGTATTTGTAATACTTTGATTCGAATGTGTCTTCTGTTGAGCATGGTGCGATTAGAATTTTTTATTGATATTGGCAATCGCAGCGATGCGTTCTTCTGCCATTTTATTGGCAGCCAAGTATGTGGGTATTTTTTCTGCGTCTGATTTGATCAAGCACTTTTCCATTGTATTATAAATCAACTCGGATTGACTCAATGCGGCTTCTTGACTATATCCAATAATCTCCCAATAACAGTTGATGATTCCACCTGCGTTCACCAGATAGTCTGGAGCATACAGGATCCCTTTTTTCATCACTTCAATTCCATGAACCGTTTCATCTGCCAATTGATTGTTGGCAGCTCCGCAAATAATGGAGCATTTGAGCAACTTCAATGTGTCATCATTGATGGTAGCTCCCAGAGCGCAAGGACTGTAAATGTCTATGTCTTGGGTATAAACATCATTGGTGTTACAGGCTTTTACACCGTATTTATTTACCACTTCTCTTACGCGATCTTCGTAGATATCTGCAACGGTAACCAATGCATTCTCTTTGATCAAGTGTTGAACCAAGTATTCTCCCACGTGACCAATTCCTTGTACAACTACTTTTTTACCTGCCAAAGATTCGCTTCCAGTTTGGTGCTTCACTGCGGCTTTCATCGCCATGTAAACACCATATGCGGTAACAGGTGAGGGATCGCCACCCCCATCCATGTAATCAGGTAATCCAACAACATGGTCCGTGGACATTTTGATGTACTCCATATCGCGTGTGCTCATACCGACATCTTCAGCAGTGATGTATTGCCCACCAAGCGTATCCACAAACTTTCCAAATCGACGAAGCAAGGCCTCGTTTTTTTGTGTTCGCGCATCACCGATGATTACTGCTTTTCCTCCACCTATGTTCAAACCTGCCAATGCACTTTTGTAGGTCATGCCACGTGATAAACGCAAAACATCTGTTAGCGCATCAGCTTCGGAAGCGTATGCCCACATGCGGGTTCCTCCTACTGCAGGTCCTAATGTTGTGTCGTGAATAGCGATGATGGATTTTAGCCCTGTAGTTTTGTCTTGACAAAATACTACTTGCTCGTGGTCAAATTGGGACATTCGACCAGTGATGCCCGCGTTCATTTCATGGGCCATCGAAATATTGTCTGTACTCATATGATTTCCTATACCTGCTTTCAGGCGAGGCAAAGATAATCAGAATTTTTATTTTTCCTTGCGGCGGTATAGGCTAACACCAATTGCATAGAAACCAAAGCCATAGAAAAAATCTTCAGCAGGAACCGACCAAATTCTTAGGGAACTGTTCTCCAAATTATTGTACAAAACAACGGCGTCATCAATCTGTATTTTACTTTCATTGAAAAACGGATACTCCCAAAAATGTATGCCTGTCAGTATTCCGTTGCATACGTAAAAAGGAATGAGAAGAACCAGCCATGTAATAAGTATTTGGAGAAAATCATTTTTGCGCTTATTGTACAAATAAAAAAGTCCGATACAGCCGGTGATGGTAGCTGAGAGGGTATACCAGCCTGAAGGGTTTCTTGCGATAAGAGCTAAAGCTAAGAGGACAAAAAAAGACATGATGAAAAGTGAAATGGCATGTCGATGTTTTTTGCCATTATCATAGGAAAGAGATGGGAAGTAGTAGCGGATACATTCCAGCACAAATAGGCAAGAAAATGGTGTTGCTATAAAAAACAAAACTTCTTCAATAGGGATATTGAAAAAATAGGCGCCAGATACGTAGTTGGGATTGAATGACCAAACTCCCATAGAAGTAAACCAGATATCCCACGGAATGTATATCGTTAGGATGAGAGCCAATGCGGTTAAGATGTCTTTCCATCTTTTATTGAATGACAAGCTTTGGTGGAACCCAAGAAAAAATGGGCCAAGAAAAGTTAGGCCCAATACTCCCCAATATGTGGCATGCCCTAAGTCCACTGTTGTTGTTTCGCCTTTTTAGCCTCTTTGAAATACCTGAATGGTACCCAAAGCATGCCAAAGCATTGACCTTCTTCTTTGCCTTGGTTTTTATGGTGAACTTTATGTGCTTTTCTCAGGGCTCTAAAGTACCAATTGTCAGTATTGTCAAACCACTTGAATCTTCGGTGAATGAGAACATCATGAACCAAGAAATAAGCAATGCCATACAAGAGTATACCAAAACCAATGGAGACACTGACAACGCTGGCATTCATCATTCCAAGCATGATGCACAACCAACTGGGTATTGCGTAGATGAGAAAAAAGACGTCGTTGCGCTCAAAGATTTTTTGATGTGGTACGTGATGGTCTTCATGGAAGTACCACATAAAACCGTGCATGACAAATCGGTGAGTCGACCACGCCATGAATTCCATGATGCCAAAAGTGGCCAGCGTTATTAAGATGCCCATTGGTATTTGTTTTCTGTATGTTTTACAACCTGCGGAAATGCAATTTTAAACCATTCCGTGAATATTTCTGGCCGTGTTGCAATCAAGTTTTGAATGTCCTGAATGGAGAAGAATCTCCAATCTGCCACTTCCTCTGGATTGGGTTTTGGAGCTCCGTTGAATTCACCTATGTAGACATGATCCAGTTCATGTTCCGTTAATTCATTATCCAGATGAGCCTTGTAAATAAAACTGAAGGCAAATTCAATGGGACACTGTAATCCCATTTCTTGCTGTAACTTCTCTTGCAGGGTATATTCTATGTCAATGCCCGGCATAGGATGGCTGCAGCAAGCGTTGGTCCACAAGCCACCGCTGTGGTATTTGGCCAATGCTCTTTTATGCAAAAGCATCTCACCTCCTGCATTGAAAAGAAATATAGAGAATGCGCGATGTAAGAGACCCTCCTGGTGCGCCAATAATTTCTCACACCTTCCAACTTCCTCGTCGGTTTCGTTTACAAGTATTACGTCTATCATCTGAAGTTCAATAGTTGTTTTTTAATTGTATCTGGAATTTGACTTTGTCCTAACATAAAGGTCTTTGCGTTATTCCAATAATCGTTTTGTATGGTGATGTATTTTAATTTGAAATGATCGAGAACAACTTGAGCGTCTTCTTCAATGTTATCGTGATAACCCAAAAACCAAGGACTTTTGCATTGCAAGGTTAATCGTATGAAACGGCATTCTGTATTCCATGGATTGTTTTGCAGACACTTTTCCAAAAGATTTTTTCCCGTATTGAAATAATGTAATTTTTCATTGGGCAGAGCCGTAAATTCAGCCTTCATCATGCAGGCAGCTGCGCGATAGGCATCCATAGCGGGTGTTACTTCGGTCTGTTTCTCAACCTTGGCAATAAAGTTTTTTTTCTGGTTTGCGTCATCTAGCTTGAACCAAAGACTTCTGATTTCAGGATTAGACAATCCCAAATGAGGAAGCTGAGTGGCCAATAGGATGACAAGAAAACGAATCACAGCAAATTGAGGTTGTGTTTTAAGAATGAACCAAACATCAATGTGAACTTCTTTGGATTGGGAATTCTGATTCGCTCTTGTAAAACGGTATCTGCATCCAATCCTTGTATTTTGTGAAACAGCTTTAAATAGTAGGTGTATGCCAAGTAAACGCCATATCGGGCTTCTTTGGGAAGTTGAATGATGCCTTGGTATGCGTCTCTGAAATCAGCAGCAATTTCTTCTTCAATCATTAGCTTCGTGTTATTGTCGAAGAATTGCATATCGATGCTAGGGAAATAAACTCGTCCTAGCTGAACATAATCAGCGTTGAGATCACGCAGGAAGTTGATTTTTTGGAATGCAGCTCCCAATTTCATGGCTGCAGGTTTTAGTTTCTGATACTCTTCTTCATTGCCTCTGGTGAAAACACGCAAACACATCAGACCAACCACCTCGGCTGAACCAAGAATGTATTGATTGTATTGGTCTCGGGTATATTCAATGTCCTCCAAATCCATCTCCATGCTCTTCAGAAAGGTGTCTGTTAGGTCCCATTCGATGTTGTATTGATGTACAACTTGTTGGTAAGCGTTAAGAATAGGATTGAGTGATATTCTATGATTGATGGCCTCAACCGTATCTTGTCTGAATTTATTTAACAAGTAGACCTTGTCATGGTCGTGAAAGGTATCCACAATCTCATCGGCAAATCTTACGAATCCATAAATTGCATAAATGGGATCTCTGAATTCCTTGGATAGGGTTTTGATTCCCAAGCTAAAACTGGTACTGTATGAGGTGGTGGTGATGCGGCTGCATTTTACCGATACCTCATCAAAGAGTTCTTTTTTATTCATGGTTGTGAATGAAGTGTTTTGTCCAATTCTGTTGCTGCCAGTTGTCCACTAATGATGCTAGGTGGAACACCTGGACCAGGAACCGTTAATTGTCCGGCATAGAAAAGATTGGCAACTTTATTGCTTTTCATTTTGGGTTTTAAAAATGCCGTTTGCATCAATGTATTGGCCAATCCGTATGCATTGCCTTTATATGAGTTGTACTCTGAAACAAATTCTTCATGAGCAAAACTGCGTTTGTAGACAACGTGTTTGCGGATGTCTACGCCAGTTTTGATTTTTATCTGAATGCACATTTTATTCCAGTAGTGTTCTCTAAGTTCTTCATCGGATTCGAGTCCAGGGGCTACAGGAATAAGTAAGAATATGTTTTCATGTCCTTCGGGAGCGACACTGTTATCGGTCTTCGATGGACAACAAAGGTAGAACAAAGGGTCACTTGGCCATTGTGGTTCATCATATATTTCTTGAGCATGTTGATCAAAGGATTGATCAAAAAACAAATTGTGGTGCTGAAGTCCGGATACTTTTGTATCCAAACCAACATAAAAAAGCAGAGAGGAAGGGGACATAACCCGGGATTCCCAATATTCCTCATTGTATTGTCTTTTATCCTCAGGAAGCAAAGTCTGTTCAATATGGTGGTAGTCAGCACTACCGATGACGCCATCCACTTCCAATGAGAAATTTGCTCCTTGAACCGCAGATATCACTTTGCCATTGGTGATAATTTTGGTTACTGCTGAGTTGGTTTTTATAACAACCCCCAATGATTCCGCCAAATCTATCATGGCTTCTGGGAGTTTGGCCATTCCGCCCATCGGATACCAAGTGCCCAAATTCAAGTCGGCATGATTCATTAAACTATAGAGCGCTGGAGTGTTTTGAGGTTTCGCACCAAGGAAAAGAACAGGAAACTCTAAAAGTTGTAACAACTGCGGATGCTTGAAATACTTTTTCAAATGCGCGCGCATGTCAGTGAACAACTGAATCTTGAACAGGGATTTTAAAATGTCCAGATCCATGAATTCAAAAATGCTGTGTGATGGCTTCCGAACAAATTTGCCCATTCCCGCTTCATACTTGAATTGAGCTTCAGTCAAGAATTGCTTTAATGCTTGACCTGCACCTTTTTCAATGCTTTCAAATAGTTCGGAAAGTGCGTCGGTATTGGCAGGGATGTCCACATGCCCTTCATTGATGAATACGCGGTATCCGGGATCAAGTTGTTTTAGTTGAAAATAGTCCTTTGTACTTTTTCCAAAGTCTTGAAAGAATTCCTCCATCACCTCAGGCATCCAATACCAACTGGGCCCCATATCAAAAACAAAACCATCTGCTGCAAAGCTTCGTCCACGTCCACCAGGTTTGTCATTTTTTTCAAGAACAGTGACTTGGTGGCCTGACTTGGCCAAATAACAAGCGGCTGAGAGACCGCTGAATCCACTTCCAATGACAGCAATGTGTTTTGTTTTAGTTTTCACCACATATATTTAAACAATCCGACGTTGTAATTGTTCAAGGCGCTGTTATTTCACGCGAATCTTTTGTCCAACGCGAAGCACGCTGCTGGGTCGCAGTCCATTGAGTTTGCAAAGTTTTGAAACTGAGGAACCATGCTTTCTGGCGATGATGTTCAGTGTTTCACCTCTTTTGACACTGTGATACTTCGCACCCTTTGAGTTTGACTTCCCCTTTTTTCCATTTTTACTTGTTGGAACAGGCTTCTTGGAGTTGAGTTTTGTCAGGTAGAATTCACTGGTTTTAATTTTACCTTGGGGAACATCCAATATCAAAGCTGGATCAATGGCATTGCCTCGGTAGCGAAATTCAAAATGTAAATGCGCACCATAAGATCTTCCAGTGTTTCCTCCCAACCCAACAATTTGTCCATTCTGCAACCATTGTCCGGGCTGAACAAAGCGTGCCTCCATATGAGCGTACAAAGTCTCCAATCCATTTTTATGTCTGACAACAACTACGTTTCCATATGAAGGGCTGTAATGTGAAATTCTTACCATCCCTTCAAAGGCGGCCATCACGGGTTCTCCGGTTCTTAATCCTAAGTCAAGACCATTGTGATTCCTACCCCAACGAGGTCCAAATGGAGAGGTAATTCTAGGGTGTTGCGTCGGGAATGAAAAATCACAAGAGTCAAAAGTTAGCGTAAACATCAATGAATCCAAATCCCAATGCAATTCTTCTAATTGATGAATGGCTTTGTTGTCCCAACGATCATCCATCAGATAACCTGGGATGATTTCCAATGAGTCTTCAAAGGAATTTAATTTTAAATCAATGGTTGGAGCCGCTTCGTAGGTGTATATGTGGTCAAACATGTTCAGGTCAACTTCAGAAATAAGTTGAGCGGGATTGACAGTTGATATTTGAACAATAGAGTCCTCTTCTTCCTCTTCACCAGGCTCCATGATGAGCGTGGTACAATGGTTCAACCAACGTGAGGAATCAGCCATGAGCTCAATGGCAGACTCCACTTGCCCCCATAAAAGTTGGGGCAAGGTCAAGAGCAAAGCGATGAGCAATGGTGAACGCATGGATACAAAAATAGGGCGAATCAATTTGCTTTTCATTTGCTTGTGAATAGTTTCCTTCAAATCAATGTTAATGAAATGGACTATTTTTGCGGAATGGAAAATTACCAAGTAGATGTTCTTTGTATTGCGGCGCACCCTGATGATGTTGAAATTTCAGCCGGTGGTACAGTGGCTAAATTGATTTCACAAGGTTACACTGTGGCCATAGTCGATCTGACGCAAGGTGAGCTGGGTAGTAGGGGAAGTGGTCCATTGAGATTGATAGAAGCAGCTGAGGCATCAAAGATTTTAAATGTGAAGTACAGAGAAAACTTGGGATTGAGAGATGGTTTTTTTCAATACAATGAAGATAGCCTAAAGATGATCATTGAAGTTGTTCGGAAATACAAACCCACTATTGTTCTGACCAATGCCTTGCATGATCGCCACCCTGATCACGCGCGAGCAGCCAAAATGGTGAGTGACGCTTGTTTTTACAGTGGTTTAAATAAAATAGAGGGCATGCAGCATTGGCGACCCAAGGCTGTTTATCATTTCAATCAAGATCATTACAACAAGCCAGATTTTGTTGTGGATGTTACGCCCTTTTGGGATATTAAAATGGCGTCTTTGATGGCTTATCGCAGTCAATTCTATGATCCAAACTCCAAAGAACCGGAAACACCAATCTCGGGAGAGGGCTTTTTTGATTATTTAAAGGCCAGGGCAATTGATTTCGGTCGACCTGCGGGTTACCAACTTGCAGAAGGTTTTCAAGTCGCTCGGGTTCCTGGTGTTCATGATATTATGAGCCTGCAATAAAAAAGATGCAGCTTTGTTTGGTAAAAGCAGAAATCTGTATTTTCTTTGCATCCGCTTAAACGGTGGCTTTAGCTCAGTTGGTTAGAGCATCAGATTGTGGTTCTGAGGGTCGTGGGTTCGAACCCCATAAGTCACCCAAAGGGGGATAGACGAGTGAAAACAAGTTGTCCCCTTTTTTTGTGCCCAAAAATTAGCCTAAATGATTCTC